>DATMPR010000101.1:0-3618 GCA_035567575.1 Bacteroidia bacterium | reverse complement strand
GAATTACATCACGTGAACGCATTAACAATTCAATTTCCCTGTTAACAGGAATGTGAAATTCGTTTTTCACAATAATATCATCGTTACCCAAAATATCAAGAGTATCTAAACCCACCTGATTTGTACCTCCAATTTGTTTGAAGTCAGTAGTGCCTAACTTTCCATCTTTTCCCGGGTAACGTGCAGTCCAGTCGAATTGTTTTGCATAAAGTTCAATAGTTACTCTGTTAGGGTCATTAGCATCAGCCATAATTTCATTCCAGTATTTTAAACCGAAGATGATGATGAATGCTAATGCTATAGCCGGAATAATGGTCCAAAGCATTTCCAATTTATTACTGTGTGCGAAGAAAGTTGCTTTGTTGTTGGTGTTACCACGGTATTTGTAAGCGAACCAGAAAAGGACAAAATTAGTGATTAAGAAAACAGGGATCACAATAAGGTTCATATTAACATCCCATAACCAGTCAATTTTTAAACCATGCTCAGATGCAGCGCCCGGAAGGAATCTGTCGATCCAGCGGTTGGTTTGCCAAAAGAATGCAAGGAAAAATAAAACCATGAAGGTTATCATCATTTTCCCCATCATGTTATTATCAGTATTGGTCAGCTGCCATTCTTTGGTTTTTTTCAAACCTCTTGATAATTCAATAATTCTCAATAATTGATGCCCTGCAATTATCAGAAGTAAGATGGCTAATAGAACTAGAAGTTTCATATGCTATTAATTTTAAATTCTTTTATACTATAATTTCTTTCTTAGTAATATTTATATTGAGTGATGTAAACTTTCCTGCACGAACGGATGATTTTTAACTAACAGCGGCACTTTAGCAAGAGCAGTTAACACAACGTAAATAAACAAACCTAAAAAGAAAGCTAATGTTCCGAATTCCATCCAGCTAACACCGGTCCAGTGGTGACCAACAGTGCCAGGCATTACGATCATAATTACATCAAGGAAGTGACCAACTAAAATTATGGTTCCAACAAAAACAAGGAAGAAGAAATTACGTTTGCAATCACGGCTCATTAACATAACCATTGGGAACGCAAAGTTTACAAATAAAACTGTCCACATTAATGCTTTGTAACTTTCCCAGCGTGTTTGGAAATAAATAATTTCTTCAGGAATGTTTGCATACCAGATCAGCATGAATTGAGAGAAGTATAAGTACGTCCACAAGAAAGAAATAGCGAACATCCATTTGCCAACATCATGTACAGTACTTTCGGTTACATATTCTAAATATCCCAATTTCTTCAGCCAAACAATTATCATAACAATTGTAACTAAAGCACTGATCCACATACCTGAAAAAATGTACCAGCCATATAATGTAGAGAACCAGTGGATATCGATGCTTAATAACCAATCCCATGCTGATGTTGAAGATGTAACTGCAAATACTACCATGAACCAAGCGCCTAATTTTACGTTTTTCCAGTGGTAGCTGCTGTTTACGTCGATATCTAATTTATCTGCTTCAATTGAATTCTTGCGTAATTTCATTGTAAACCATGTCCAGCCGATCATATAAAAAGCTGTACGCATCCACCAGAACCAACCAAAATATCCCATTTTTCCTGCAATGATCTTATCGTGTGCTGCAGCTTCCGGATCCATCCATTGGTAAATATGATTTACCTGAAACTGACAAAGAATAAATAACAACAACATGATACTTAAACCCCAAGGCAAGTACATTGTTACTGCTTCAATAACGCGTTTTATTGTTGTAGCCCATCCTGCTTCAGCTGCGTACTGCAACCCTAAAAAGAAGGAAGCCGCTAAGGCAATAGCTGTAAAGAAAAATGCGCTAGCAAAAATATTTGACCAGGCACGGTTGTTATGGTAATGAGGATCATCGTTGTGGTCCATCATGAACATACAAATGATCGAGATCAATCCTACAGCCATTAAAATAAATGACGCCATTTTGGCTTTTGACGGGATCGTGAATTGTAGTTTATCAGTATTCATATTCTAATTTCTATGAATTAATTAATGTGTTATTTTTTTACTTCTTTTTTTACTTCAGCTACTGCCACTTTTGTTGAATCGGTTGCTGTAGTTTTTGGTCCTTGTAATTTTTGTACATAGTAAACTAATTTCCAGCGTTCTTCCTGAGTTAAAATGCTTGCGTGTGCTCCCATTAAATTTTTACCGTAGGTAATGGAGTGGAAAATTTTTCCTTCAGGTAAATTTTTATGAGCTGCATCACTATACGCAGGAGGAGCACCAGGTAATTTCAAACCAACTTTACCATCGCCGGCACCCGAAGCACCATGACAGTGAATACAATTTTTAGCATATAAAGCCTCACCCTGAGCAAGTACTTTATCTGAATAAGGAATAGGGTTTTTTAAATTTAATCCTGCTGCCTCGTAGCCTTCAGGTGTATTTGGATAAGCGTATGGTATATAACCACGCGCAATAGATCCTTTTGCGGGTAAGAATTGAGTCGAGTAAATTTCGTCGCCATTTAATGAACTGGTTCCATAAACCTCAACGGACGGTGAACGATACATATCAGGCATAAATTCAACACCCGGACTGTTCTCATCTCTTTTACCACAAGATGTTAAACCAATAATTACAACAGCTAAAGTGATGCCGCTTAATATTGATCTTATGTTTTTATAATTTAGTTTCATACTTAACAATTTGTTTTGTCAAATTAATATGCAGGTTCAATATGTATAGTTCCTTTATAGTTTACTTCTTCAACGCTGTTTTCTTTTAAAATAGATTCTGCTTTTTTAGCTTGCTCATCATTTAATTCTAAATACACAACAAATTTATCGTCAGTACTTCTTGGATCCGGGTTTTTAGCTTTCGCGCCCGGTACTAACCAACAGCGTAAAATATAAGTTAAAGCCATTCCGTGTGCAGCACAAAATACTGTTGATTCAAAAGTGATAGGAATAAATGCAGGCACTGCAAAATAATAAGCCCAAGTTGGTTTACCACCAATGTCATTTGGCCAATCGTGTACCATCATATACCACATCATTAATGTTGCTAAGCCTACGCCGGTAAGTCCGTAAATAAAAGCACAAATTGCTAAGCGGGTTCTTGGAACACCAATTATACCATCTAAACCGTGAACGGGACAAGGCGTAAAGACATCCTTAATACGAATGCCTGAGGCCCGTAATTTTTTACAAGCAGCCATCATTGGCACTTCATCGCCAAAAACTCCGTGTATTATTTGTTTTGTTGCCATATTATATCTTAAATTTTTGTCCGAAGGACTCCCCTCGGGATAATTAAAATTTTAATGCGCTGATGTTTTTTCGTGTTTATGATCAGCTGCAGCTTTTTTCTGTGATTCGCCCGACGATTTTAAAATTGTTTTTAATTCGGCCTGAGCAATTACAGGGAAAAAGCGCGAAAACAACAGGAAGAATGTTCCAAACATTCCTAATGTTCCAATGAAAATACCAATATCAATAAATGATGGAGTATATGTATTCCAGCTTGATGGTAAAAAAGTACGTAATAAAGTAGGAACGATAATTACAAAACGCTCGAACCACATTCCAATATTCACAACGATAGATAAAATAAATGTTGCTAAAATAGAAGTACGGATCTTCTTGATCCAGAATAAT
>DATMPR010000100.1:0-16146 GCA_035567575.1 Bacteroidia bacterium | reverse complement strand
CAATAAAGGTTTTAAAATATCAACGCGCTCTATGATTTTTTGTGATGTTTTCTCATCATAAACATCTTTTGCTAAACCGGTGCGCACAAATTTGTCAACTAAATTACAAAACACTTTATCGAAGCCCATTATCTTACTTTGCTCATAGGTTGGCAAAAAATAAGCTAATAAAAACTTATGCATTTCGCTTCCGGGTACGCATTTTGCCATCACCCGTTCAATTTCAACTGTAATTGTATCCGGTACCTGAATAATAACGCGATCGTAATAACGTTTAATTCTATCAGCAAAAAATGGTGTGCGCAAAAGTCTGTCATCCTTAAAATTTACGCCATCCCAAAAATGCGTTTTGTAATATTTGTATTGGGCAATGCTATCAGGTCTGCCATTAGATGCTTTCGGGACATCTTTTAATTCTTTATCAGTTTTAAGATTTAATACATCACTTAAAAAACTGTTTTGATGTGCTGCTAAAAAATCGAAATCAAATTTTTGTACCGCTTCGTTTAAACCTTTTGTTTTTTCGCTCATAAACTTTAACGAGTCGGGTTTACTCATGCCTTTAGTTTGATCTTTTACTTTACCAAACTCAATATTTCTATCCGTAATAAATTTTATATAACTGAAAAAATCTTCATTTTCTTTTGAGCCTGGCGCTTTTAGTGTTTTAACCATGTCGGCCATATCAGCGCTGATAGTAAGTTTGTTGCTTTCATTAACAAAGAAATCAAAATAACGTGCCCTGCCCTGACTAACTAAAAAATAAACACCTTTATCGAGATCTTTTTTTCCTTTAAAAATAACTGCGCCTTTTACTACTTTTTTACAAGTATCAACAATATACTGCTTATCAAATGTGTATTTTGCTAAAAACATAGTTGAATCGGGAGCTCCTTTGATATTGATCTTAATATCGAAGCCGGATTGCGAATAAACCTGAGCTCCGAATAATACTGCTAAAAGAAAACTAATTTTTTTCATATTTTTATTTGAGTAACAAAGTTAAAAATTCGATGGAATTTACAAAAAAAATTATTTATGCGGATCTGTCTTTTCCCGTTCTTCAAAACCCTTAATTAATTCCGGGATCTTTTCTGCCGGCATGTGTTTTGATATTATTATTTTGTCCTTATTGAGTAAATATACTTTTGGCGTCGAGAAAATATCATACTTCACTTTTATATTATTAATGTGAATTGGGTCATACAGATTTACAAAATCCAGTTTTTTATCTATAATGTATTTGCGCCATTTTTCAAATTCAAAAACAGTGTAAACTGAAACAATTTTTACATCAACTGTTTTTTTCAGATCATGATATATTTCCAATAATTTTGGGATCTCGGTTTGACAATGGCTGCAATCCACATCCCAAAAAACCAAAACAATATATTTTGCTTTAACGGATGATAAAGTTGTATAAAGCGGTGTTATCTTATCAATATTCTTATAATATAACTTGGTAATGGATTCGCTTGTGTTAGCTGTATCGAATCCCATTTTATTTACAATTTTTGCTTTAACAGTATCGATCAAATACAGTTCCGGCGCCGGAGAGCCGATCAACAAAGGTTTTATGGTGTTTGCTTTCTCAATTATTTTTTCAATCGTTTTTTCATCGTACACTTTTCCACACTTTCCTGTTTTAATATATTTATCTACCAACATCACAAACACAACATCGAATCCAACCAATTTAGGATTTTCATACTCTACCATAAAATGTACGAATAGAAAGTTAAACATTTCGCTTTGCGGAATACATTTTCCTAAAATTTTGTCAATTTCATTTGCAACTGTATCAGGGCCTAATTGCTGAACAATTTGTTCGAAATATTTTTTTACACGTGTATCAAAAAATTGCGTCCGTAAAAGACGATCGTCTTTAAAATCCACTCCATCCCAATAATGCGACTTGTAATAATTAAAACGGTAATACATACTATCATCCGCGTTTTTTAAGCCTGCAGGATATGTTTTTGCTTCTTTCTCGGTTTTTAAATTCAGCCACACACCTAAAAATGTTCCTTCTTGCTTTTTTATGAAATCAGATTCAAATTTTATGACTTCCTCTGTAAACTGCTTCGCTTTGTCCTGCATGAATTTAGTGGAGTCAGCTTTGTTCATTCCTTTTGTCTTAGGTATTAACTCTCCAAACTCTTTATTCTTATTCATGTAAAAACGGGTGTATGCAAAAAAATCTTCATTCTCTTTTGAACCAGCACATTTTAAATCTGATTGCAAATTCGCCATATCGGAAGCGATGCTAAACTTAAAACTATCATCAACAACAAAATCAAAACGGTGAATGGCTTTGCCTTCTTTATCAACTCCCGCAATAAAATATAAGCCTTTATCCAGATCGCGCTTTCCTTTAAAAACCATATTACCATTAATTACCTTTTTACAGGTATCAACAATATATTGCTTGCCAAAAGTATATTTGGCTAAATAAGTAACCGAATCTGTACAATTTTTAATGTTTATTTTAATTTCGTAACCGCTCTCGGATCTGGCATAAAAACCAAACAATACGAGCAAAAATGGGAGATATCTCTTCATAAATCAAATATAATTAAAACATAAATTTATCGGAGGTTCTACTTCAAAGATTGTACCATTTTGCTTAAGTTGGATTGATAAAATTTGTTAAAAACCCCCTCGAGTGAGTCTTGAAGGCTGTTGTACTGACCAAAATCAACAAACCAGGCATTTTTATACTCTAAAATATTATTCTCTATCCGTTTAATGCGCTCTTTATCATTTAAAGGAAGCGTGTTTAAAGAACTCGCTATTTGACTTATTCTTTTGAGTTTGAGATAATATTTTTGCTGTTCTTTAAAACCGGAAATGCTGTCATAAAAATGGTTTAGTTTTTTTATTTGCTTCGACAAATGCTCGTCTATCATTAGGTTATCGGCATAATTGTTTACATAATAATTTAATTCAGCAGTATCGTTTTTCAAAAATTGTAAAGTAGCTTTATGTGCTATAAATGAAGCTAAGTTCTCGTTGTAATCTACAGAGCTTTTTGCGTAATACGTTGCGTGAAATAATTCATGAAATATTAAATTACATAGATTTCCTTTCCTTTTATTAAGCATATTACTTAATATCGGATCGCTAAACCAACCAAGAGTTGACCAAGCCGAAACCGGACGCAGATCAACATCATAACCCAAACAAATTAATTTATTTTTAGCAGCAAGCGCTTTTTGTTTATCAAAAAAACCTTTGTAGGAAACATTTCCAACTATAGGGAATCTCCAATAATAGGGTTCAATTTTATATTTAGCCGAAGCAGTAATAACCCATATGAGCGGGCTCTTACCCTGATCATAAATGGTGGTGAAATTTTTTGTTGGCTTATAGTTTAAAGATTCTACTGAGTATTTTTTTATTTGTTCAATTAATTGGAGATTTTGAATTCGCTCAGGATCAAGTGCATTTTGTGTTTTATATTCATCAAAACTTTTAGTATTTAGTAAAAGACTGATCTGTCCTTTCGACTGATAAAAAAGGTAAATGGTCGTTTGATAGCCCACCGATAAAAAGCATAAAGTACCCCATAAGAGCAGGTTCCATATTATTTTAATAAGCTTTTTAATTTGTTTTTTCATGCTGAGCTTGCCGAAGTATTAAAAATCACTAATTTCGGGTATTATGTTTTTCTTTTTGTCTAAAGTATTAACTTTTTTAGTATCCCCAATGGTATGGTTTTTTACCTTGCTTATTTTAGGACTAAAAACCAAAGACGAAGGACGGAAGAAAAGACTCTTTATATCGGCTTTAGCGCTCATTTACGTCTGCTGCAATTCGTTTTTTGTGGATGAGTTAGCCCGTGCCTGGGAGCCGGTTACACCTGATTATTATTTGAGTAGTGAAAAATATGATCTAGCTATTGTATTAGGAGGGATCGGCAGCATTGATGAAAGGCAAGGGCGTTTGGATTTTGGTTATGCCGGTGACAGACTTTTTCAAACAATAGAATTATACTATAAAGGCAGGGTTAAGCAAATAATGTTTACCGGAGGTTCCGGAACTATAAGATATCCAACTCATAAAGAAGGGACTTACGTAAAAAAATATTTAAACAATATTCATATTCCCGATTCAAGCATCATTATTGAAAACGAATCGAAAAACACTTATGAAAACGCAACGTTCTCGAAAAAAATATTAGACAGTTTAAAATTTAGCGGTACTATTTTATTAGTAACGTCAGCAACGCACATGCCGCGCGCAATGGCTTGTTTTAAAAAAGCGGGGTTCACTAACATTACACCTTATTTAACTAATAGAATGAGCGGACCCCGGCGTTTTGATTGGGACCATTGTTTTTTACCAAACGCGGAAGCGCTTGATGGTTTAAACATTCTTATTCACGAATGGATCGGTTGTTTAGCTTACAAAATTAAAGGCTATACCTAATTCCTAAAATAAATCTTAGAAAAATATAAATAATGCCGAAAAGAATATAACATTTTTGGTATTAAAGGCGTGTAATTTTATAGTGTAATTAATAAAAAGTACCGCTATGAAAAAAACAATTGTAATATTGATGACGATTGGATCTTTTTCAATAGCCGATGCCCAAAACACAGGTATAAATACGAATACGGTAAACATCAATAATGATCCTACGGTACCGCCAATAAAAATAACACCAATGTTTGCCGACAGTTCAAGAAGCCTTTATCCGGATCCTACCAATACAACATCAATCTACAATCAGAAGCAGAATCCGTATTTACAAAACATCGGAAACGATACAAAAGGAATCAGAAAGGATAGCCTCCGAAAATAAAACCGCGATCTATAATATTCCTGCAGGATTCATGCAAATTAAAATTTCCTTCTTGACATTTATTTTAAAGATTTAAATTTGGATCGATTTTATTACTTTTGATTCACATAAACATTAAGTTTATTTTGAATCTATCGAATGTCCAAACAATTCAAACACGCAGATTATAATTCCTTTGAAAATCTGTTTCATTTTATCTGGCGCTATAAACTTTTAAAGCCAGGACCATTGCTTAGCATGAATGGTTCTAAACTTAAAATTTTAAACCCCGGCGAATTAAATAAAGATGCAGGTCCTGATTTTTTTAATGCAAAAATTGAAATAGATGACATTATGCTTGCAGGTAATGTAGAGATCCATGTAAACTCGTCGGATTGGATAAAACACGGTCATGAAAAAGACAAGTCCTATGATAATTTAATTTTACACATAGTTTATAATTACGACAAGGCCATTCCGCAAAATTCAGCGAATAATGTTGAAGTGCTTGAATTAAAAAATTACGTTGACGATTCTGTTCTGAAAAAATACAAAGCCCTGGTTTCATCTGTTTCAACCCTGCCCTGCTCTAAACAAATAAAAAATGTAGATGAATTAAAATTACGATCGTGGATCCAACGGATGCTTATAGAACGCTTGGAAAGTAAAACAGATTACGCCAAACATTTATTTGAAGCATCGCAAAATGATTTTACTCAAACTTTTTATTTAATGCTGGCACGCAATTTTGGTTTTAAAATAAATGGCGAACCTTTTGAATTATTGGCAAAACATTTACCAATACAAATTTTATTAAAACATTCAGCTAATTCATTTCAACTGGAAGGTTTATTATACGGCGTGGCCGGATTTTTAAGTAAATCTTATAAAAATAAATATCTTCAGCAATTGCAAAACGAATTCGAATTTTTAAAAAATAAATACAAACTAGTTGAACTGGATGTTAGTCTTTGGAAAATGTTAAGATTAATGCCCGCTAATTTCCCAACTGTTAGAATTTGGCAATTTGCCATGCTAATTCATAAATGTCCTGAATTGTTTTCCAGTCCTGAAAAATTTAATACCGTTGAAACATTAAGCAAAGCCATTACTTTTAAGCATGAAGGTTATTGGGGTGATCATTATATATTCGATGGAAAATCGGTGAAAAACGTGAAGGCTATTGGCAGGAACTCCATTCAAAACTTAATCACCAATACTTTTGCGCCGTTTTTATTTTTTTATGGGAAGAAAACAGGTAACGACAAACTTATTGATGCAGCAGCAGAATGTTTTCATCAACTGCCTTTTGAGGATAATCACAAAACCAGACATTTTGTTAAAGCCGGTTTAAAATTTGAGACTTCGGCAGAGAGTCAGGGACTTATTAACCTGTTTGATAATTATTGTAAAAATAAATTGTGTTTACAGTGTGGGGTGGCGTCAAATTTATTGCTTAACCGTATATAGCCGGCAGAATCGGTCAAATATTTTTAAGCGCTATTCTGAAGACTTTAGCAAAAATTGGTGTTGAAAGATTTTCTACTGATTATTTACGGTTAATAACCAGCTTTTTTTATCTTTGTAATATGATTAAGCGGATTATAGCATGGTTTGAGCAGCAGGCATTTGGTGTTTGCGAGTGGTGGGGGAAAAAATTAGGAATTAAAACCACTAATATCCGTTTATACTTTATTTATCTTTCGTTTTTTACTTTCGGGAGTCCTATTATTATTTATTTTATCATGGCTTTTATTTTAGAACACAAAAATTATTTTAAGCCAAAGTTTTACCGCAAACGCAAAAGTGTTTGGGACATTGAATTTTGATCCTGTTTTTTCCCGGTTATAATCGGGGCAGGATAACGATTTGGATTATAAAATTTAATTGATTTAAACGAAAACATTAAAATTCTAATTATGAAAAAAATTACGACTGGTATTTTTATTGCAGTGTCGGTTTATTCTTTTGCTCAGGAAGTAAAAGTAAAAAGCGGTAACGAAAAATTCTCGAATGGGAGTCATGACTGCTTAGTAACTTCTATTTTTGAAGGTGATAAAGATAAAGCCATGAGCAAATGGAAAAGCAAGTTAAATAGTTTTAAGGATGAGAAAGTGAGCCGGAAAGGTGATGAAGTTTTTGGTGATAATATTGAAATTAAAGAATGGGGAAATAATCCCGTGGATATTTACTCGAGGTTTGATGAGGATAAAGATAAAAAAACTGTTACCATGAGTATTGCCGTTGATCTGGGCGGCGCGTATCTGACTTCATCGGAAAAAGATAAATATCATTACATGGAAAAGTTGATAAAGGATTTTGCCGTTGATATGACAAAAGATAATATTGGTGACCTGGTAAAAGATGCTGAAAAAGCTTTAAGTAAATTAGAAAGCGCACAAAAAGATCTGGAAAAAGAAAATAAAGGTTTGAAAAATGATATTGAAGATTACAAAAAGAAAATAAGTAAAGCTGAGAGTGATGTTAAAGATAACGAAGCAAGTCAGACCAAAAAGAAAGCGGAGATCGATTCGCAGAAAAAAATAACGGATGACATTAAAAAGAAATTAGATAAAGTGAATTAAAAAATATCTACGAATACTAAATCATACGAATTCGTTATTAGTAGGTTAATTTTCCTGATTGAAATCTTTTTTGCGTTTTATTTTGCGTTCCCACATATTAAATCCTTCTATTAACATCGCAAAAGCTAAAGCTACGTAAGCGTAATTTTTATTTATTTCTTTATGAAACTCTTCGCTAACTGTAGTATTATAAGCATCCACTATTGATTCCGCCAATAAAATTCCACCGATTGCCAATAAGAATGTAAGTGCAATCATTTTAATGCCGGGGTTACGATTAATAAAATCAGCAACAATTCCGGAGAACAGGATCATTAATATCATGGAGATAGTTACTGCTCCCACCATAATAACAATGTTATTCGAAATGGCCACTGCCGTTAAAATAGAATCGAAAGAGAAAACAATATCAATTAAAACAATTTGAATGACCACCGATTGAAAAGTAGAAGATCCTTTTTTAGAACTTAATTCAGGATCAACGCCATTTACTTTCTCCATAATTTCTTTCCAGGTTTTATAAATTAAGAAAACACCACCGGCAAATAATATTAAGGCCCTGCCCGATACACCGTAAATACCCAGATGAAACAAAGGTTCTATTAAAGACGTGATCCAGTTAATGGAGAATAATAAACAACAACGTACTAATAGGGCAAGTACTAATCCTATTCTACGCGCTTTTTCCTGATTAACACGCGGCAGACGATCAGCTATAATAGAGATAAAAATGATATTATCTATCCCTAAAACTATTTCCAGAACTGATAAGGTAAGGAGGCTTATTACGCCCTGTAAAGAGAGTAATTGATGGAAATCTTGGCCGTAATCGTGCATTATTTAATTGTAAAGCTCAAAGTTATGGTTTTTTGTGAGCATTATTAAAAATTTATTCCTATTGATTTTCAAATACTTATATATCATTTTAATACTATGTATTGCATAATACTATTAAATACATTTATCTTTGTATCACCAACTAATAGACATAACATAAAACTAAATAATAAAACAAGAAAAATGAAAGCAGTAAACAGCATCAGAGGAAAAGTCATGAAAGTAACAGCATTAGTTGCTTTAACACTTGGCTCGTTTTTATTAAAAGCAAACAATATTAACGGAGCAGGCGAAACAGAAAAGACAATTAAAGAACACGTAAAATTTCCGAATTTAATTCTGCCAATTAAACAAACAGAAAAAGTAGAAGTTGTTTTTACAACATCTGAAAACGGAAAAGTAAATTTTGTTTTCGCTAAAACCGATAACAAAGAAATTAAAGCGGATATCGAAAAACAATTTTCGCAATTAACATTAACCAAGCTAAAAGCAAATGTAGCTTATAGCATAGTATTAAACTTAAAAACTATTTAAAGATGTCAGTAAACGCAGAGAACACAAAGGCCCAAATGCGAAAAGGTGTTCTTGAACTATGTATACTTTCGATCCTGTCGCAAGGCGATGCTTATCCAACCGAAATTATTGATAAGCTAAAGGAAACAAAGTTGGTTGTAGTTGAAGGAACTCTTTACCCGCTTTTAACGAGGCTAAAAAACACAGGCTTGCTCGCTTACCGCTGGGAAGAAAGCACATCCGGTCCGCCGCGCAAATATTATAAACTCACCGAAATTGGTGAACAATATTTAAAAGAAGTACAGCTTTCCTGGTTCGACCTGGTGGATGTAGTAAACAAGACCATTTCAAAAAAATAAAATTTATTAAGTTAATGAGAAAGAAATAACTCAATAACCTAACAACTCAATAACCAAATATAAAAAAATCATCAAATGAATAAGACAGTTACCATAAACATAAGCGGCATCATTTTCCATATTGAAGAAGATGCTTTTGAAAAGCTTAGTAAATACCTGAGTACCATAAAAGGTTACTTCAGTAAAACTGACGGAGGCAGCGAGATCATGAGCGATATAGAAGCGCGCATCGCTGAAATGCTTCAAAGTAAAACCAGCGTTATAAAACAAGTAGTATTAATGGCCGATGTAGATTCGGTTATTGAAACCATGGGCAAACCGGAAGAGTTTGTTGAAGGCTCTTCAGAAACTTCAGGAAATGAAGAAACCGAAACTATTTACACTGAACCAACCAAAAGACGGTTGTTCCGCGATTCAGACCGCAAAGCTGTAGGTGGTGTTTGCTCAGGTATTGCAGCTTATTTTGATATCGACATTGTTTGGATCCGTCTTGCTATGTTCTTATTAATTTTCTTCGGCGGTTTAAGTTTATGGGTTTACATTATCCTTTGGATCGTAATTCCGGAAGCAAAAACCACAGCCGATAAATTAGCCATGAAAGGTGAAAAGGTCGACATCAATAACATTAGCAAAACCGTAAAAGAAGAAGCGCAGCAATTTAAAAAGCGCGCCGAAAAATTCGGTAACGAAATCCGCGACTCCCACGGCAATGTTTCTGAGAACTTTTTTGATAAGTTAGGAAATTTCATAAAAGAGTTCCTGATCATGTTCACCAAATTTTTTGCACGCATCATTGGCTTAATACTTTTAATTTTTGGTGTGATGTTCATGTTAGGATTAATTTCAAGCGTATTTGGTTTTTCGATAGTAGGCGCGAATACCGAATTAAATGATTGGATCAATTTATTCTTTATGGAAAGAAGTCATTATGTAATGGGAATAATTGGTGTGGCATTATTTTTCGGGATTCCTTTTTTAATGATGATCTACGGCGGCGTGAAACTTTTATTTAAAATTCATTACAGCAGCCGCTGGTTAAACATTTCAGCAGGTATTTTTTGGCTGATCGGTTTAATTACCGTTTTATTTGTGGGAATTACAACGGGACAAGATTTTAATGAAAGCGCGAAAGTAAAAGAACCGGTTCTTCTTAATACAACTCATGATACGCTTTATTTAAGTCTTAGTAAAAGCACAGAATTATACAAACAACTTGGCGTAAACGAGGAAGATATTGATGATTACGATAATGAAGGCAATAAACATAAAATTCACCGCCGCAACAGCGATTATATTGTAGCTAAAGCGGGAAATAATAAATTCATTGTTGGTTACCCGCGCTTAAATATTTTAGAAGCATCCGGCGATAAATTTGAATTATATGTAATTAAAAAAGCGCGTGGTGTTGATAAACGCGCAGCGGTTGAAAGAGCGAAAGCAATTGACTATAAAATTTCGCAGGGCGACAGCACAATTGTTTTCAACGAAATATTTACTACTTCTCCCAATGAAAAATTCAGAGTTCAGGAAATTGAAGTGATCTTAAAAGTTCCGAGGGGCAAAGTTGTGTTTTTGGATAAAAGTTTAACAAACATAATTTACGATATCGAAAACAAAACAAACACTTACGATGGCGATATGGTAAACCGCAGATGGGTAATGGGCGCTAATGGTTTAGAATGTGTTGATTGTTCGGGTTTAGATATTGATGATGATGCGAAAAGTAGAATCCCTCCGCCGCCTCCACCGCATGATATCAATGTTGATGCGAAAGATGCGAACGTGAATATTGATAAAAACGGCATCCACGTAAAATCAAACGGAACAGATGTAAATGTTGGCAAAGGCGGAATTCATATTAATACAAAAGGCGATAAGGGAGAGAAGTAGGCAGTAGCAGGAGACAGCGGCAGTTAACAGAGCGAGAAATAAGAGACTTAAGGGACAATGGGGATTGAAGGGATTGAAGGGATTGAAAGAAGTACATAATAATTGAGCTTTGCTCTGCTTCATTATGTATCTTTTGAACTTTTTACGCATTACAGTGTAATACTAAAAGACAGGAAAGTGGTGATTTGATTTTATGGTTTAACGAATAAGAGCCCTGTTTCATGTCGGGGCTTTTGTTTTTGATTAAAATTAAAGAATACTTTTTCTCCCTTCAATAAATAAAACAAGCTCGGCAGAGTTTGCTTTCTCATAGATTCTAAAAAGCAATAATGTCGTTTTTCGTATTAAACGCCTTCTGAAAAATAAAATAATAAGTATTAGTATGCAGCAGGGAGCCGGACTTATTTCGTTTGATAGTGATTCTTGATCACTTGAAGACTTGAAAAATTACTTACCGAAACATTAGTGAAACAAAAGGCTAAGGAATTTTATTCAATTACCAGTTTCCCATTATTTAATTGCTGATTATTTTGCAAAACAATATAATGGTATAAACCGGTTGCAAGATTATTTGTGATAATATTATTCTTTCCTTGAATTATCTTTTGTTCAAAAATTCTTTGACCTATGGAATTAACTAAAATTAGTACACCGTTTTGAATTTCATTTTCTATTTTTAATTGGAATGAACCGTTGTTTGGATTAGGGTAAATCAAAACTTTGTTTTTATTTTCTACCAATGAATTAATATTTGAAAAACAATTACCCACACATACTTCGCGAATCCGTTGATTACCAAAATCAGCAATGTATACATTACCTGTAGTATCTACGCTTACTCCGATCGGACCATTTAATTGTGCCCCCGTGGAAACTCCTCCGTCTCCGCTGAAGCCCGCTATACCTGTTCCGGCATATGTTGAAATAACGCCTGCTGTACTTACTTTCCGAATCCGGTTATTATAATAATCAGCAACGTAAACATTGGCTGACACGTCAACAGCAACTCCGTATGGGTTGTTTAGTTGTGCAGCGGTAGCAGTGCCCCCATCTCCGCTGAAGCCTGCGACGCCCGTTCCCGCCAAGGTTGAAATAACACCTGCCGTATTTACTTTCCGAATCCGGTTATTATAAAAATCGGCAATGTAAACATTGGCCGACACGTCAACAGCAACTCCGATTGGGTTGTTTAGTTGTGCAGCGGCAGCCGTACTCCCGTCCCCGCTGAAGCCTGCGACACCCGTTCCGGCAAAGGTTGAAATAACTCCAAGTTTATTTACTTTTCGAATCCGATTATTCCCCAAATCAGAAATATACAAATTACCTGACGTGTCGACTGCAATTCCGTATGGGCTGTTTAGTTGTGCAGCGGTAGCATTGCCCCCGTCTCCGTTGAAGCCAGCAACTCCCGTTCCCGCAAAGGTTGAAATAACGCCTGCTGTGTTTACTTTTCGAATCCGATTATTACCCCAATCAGAAATATACAAATTACCTAACGCGTCAATAGTAATTCCGGACGGACCCGCTAATTTGGCAGCGGTGGAAGGCCCCCCGTCTCCGCTGAAGCCTGATACACCCGTTCCCGCAAAGGTTGAAATAACTCCTGCCGAATTTACTTTCCGAATCCGATTATTACCCAAATCAAGAATATACACATTGCCTGAGGCGTCAAAAGCAACTCCGTAGGGGGCGCTTAATTTCGCACCAATGGCGGTACCCCCGTCTCCGCCGAAGCCAGCAACTCCCGTTCCCGCAAAGGTATAAATGTTTTGAGCATTTGTTGTGCAAATGGAAGCTGATAAAAAAAGAAAAGTGGTTGTCACTTTTAGCAAAAATGTTTTCATGATTTATGTCTTTTAAAAATGTTGCCTAACGGTCTTGGGTCAGCTGGGCCGTACACTATTTACTGCTTTCTTCCTTCTAAACGCGGAGAAAGAGGGATTTGAAGCATTCATTTTTTAATATAAATATACATTTTTTTATTCTTGTTTAAGCATTTCTCTCCGCTTTTTCTGAATGCAAAACCTCGGTACACCGAGGTCAATATGAAATAAAAAAGAAATTTATAATTGAAAAACCGTTTGCTTTTATATTATCTCATTGTCAAAGTCACCAGCTCCCTCCCGATCCACCGCCTCCAAAACTTCCACCGCCAAAGCCGCCAAATCCACCGCCTCCCGAACTGCCGCCTCCAAAACCTCCGCCGCCAAATCCACCAATAAAACCACCGCCGGAAAAAGTTCTACGCCCACCACCGCCGCTGAAAATTCTCAACAACATAAAAAGTACCACTATAACAATTATAATAACCTTCGACCAATCATTTGAATCGTTTTCCTTCGCGTAATTTTTTACATCAATTTCTCCTTTCGCTAATTGCGATAAAACCTGCACCGCATTACTAATGGCCTGATAATTTTCTCCGCTTTTTAAATACGGATTCATTTGCTCTTCGCGAATGCGCTTCGTTGCTAAGTCAGGAATTGCTCCTTCTAACCCATAACCGACTGCAATAAATAATTGATGACCGCCATCACTTGTTGTTGGCTTAATTAAAATAACAATACCATTGTTCTTATCTTTCGTACCGACGCCCCACTCGTTTCCGATCTTGGTTGCAAAGTCCGAAGCATCTGTCCCGCCAAAATCATCAACCACCACAACACAGATCTGATTGCTTGTTTCATTGCTGAAAGTTTCTAATTCCGTTTCAATGGTGTTCGCTTCACTCTGACTTAAAAATTCAGGAAATTCTTTTGAAAGATTATTATACAATTTTTGCGGACTTGGTCTTTCAGGAACTTGCGAAAAAGAAAGTGCGGAAACGAAAACAAATATTAAAACAATTAATTTCTTCATATTTAAAAAGAAATAGAATCGTTTAATTCATTTTTATCGTCACTTGCATAAGGGAAATACTGTTTCAATTGGTTTCCGCAATCAATAATGGCTTCGGCTAATCCTGCTCCTTTATCTCCCGTTTTAAATTTGGTAATAAGATCCTGCACAATCTTATCCCAATATTCAGCGCCTAATTTTTTATGAATGCCTGCATCACCCAAAACAGCCATCTTATGGTTTTCAGTCGCGATATAAATTAAAATTCCGTTTTGATCTTTGGTTTCGTGCATTTTCAATTTTGTAAAAACTTTTTGCGCACGGGTCATAGCATCTCCCCAACAAATACTTTCTAAATGAACACGAATCTCTCCTGAGGTATTTTTTTCGGCCGTTTTAATTGCATTCACAATGAAGGCTTGCTCCTCCTCTGTAAAAAAGCGCGCAGCTGCGTTTACAAAAATATTTTTTATGGCTGCGTAAATAAGTGGCATCGTGAAGTTGGTGATCGCTGGCAATCCTTATTTTATCTCAATATCTCCTACTTTCGGTGCTTTCTCCGCACCAGCTTCCGCTTCAAAATAAGGCATTTGATTAAAGCCTCCTGCCATAATACTTCCGGGAAACATTTGCAATGATTTATTGTAATCACGCGATAGATCATTATACTTCATGCGCTCAACGGAAATTCTGTTCTCACAACCTTCCAATTCAACGCGCAGATCACTAAAAGCCTGGTTCGATTTTAAATTCGGATAGTTTTCAGTCACCATCAATAAACGACCCAAAGCATTGCTCAGATCACCTTGCGCTGCCTTATATTTTGCAATAGATGCGTCATTCATGTCATCTAAATTTACTTTCACTTGTGTAGCTGATGCTCTTGCCTGAACAACTGCCTCTAAAGTACTTTTCTCGAAATTTGCTTCGCCTTTTACAGTCGATACAATATTTGGAATCAGATCCAAACGACGTTGGTACTGACTTTCCACTTGCTGCCACTGCGCCTTCGCATTTTCGCGCAAGCCAACAAAACTGTTACGTTTGTTACAAGCCCAAAAGCCGCCAAACAATACTATAATTCCAAATACAATTGCAATAATTAATCCTTTACTCATAATTTTAAATTTTTGTAAAGTTAAAGGTAATACTGTTCCTATTACAATAATTAATAATTATTAACTTTACCCATGCCTTTTGAACTTATATCCGATTTTCAGCCGACAGGCGATCAACCTGAAGCCATCAGGCAACTAACAGAAGGTTTAAAACAAGGCTCAAAGGCACAGGTTTTATTGGGCGTTACAGGTTCAGGTAAAACTTTTACTGCAGCTAACGTTATTCAGCAAGTTAACAGACCGACTTTAATTTTGAGTCATAACAAAACACTGGCAGCGCAATTATATAGCGAGTTCAAACAATTTTTTCCGAAAAGTGCGGTTGAATATTTTGTGAGCTATTATGATTATTATCAGCCCGAAGCTTATTTACCAACAACCGACACTTATATTGAAAAAGATCTGGCAATTAATGATGAAATTGAAAAACTCCGCTTAAGCGCGACTTCTTCTTTGCTTTCGGGAAGAAGAGATGTTATTGTTGTGAGTTCTGTTTCTTGTATTTATGGTATTGGAAATCCAACTGATTTTAAAAAGAATGTAATTGGACTGGAAGTAAAACAAAGAATTTCGCGCAATAAATTTTTACATCAATTAGTTGGCGCGCTTTATAGCAGAACAACTGAAGAATTTACCAGAGGAAGTTTCCGTGTGAAAGGTGATACGGTTGATGTAAATTTAGCTTACGCCGATCATTGCGTGCGGATTTCTTTTTTCGGAGATGAAATTGAAAGCATCGAAACATTCGACAGCGCGAATGGGCAGATCCTTGAAAAATTTCAGGGATTTAATATTTATCCTGCTAATATATTCGTGACTGCACCTGATACAATGCATCAAGCCATTTTTAAAATACAGGAAGACACGACAAAGCATGTTGAGTATTTTAAATCAATAGGAAAAACTTTAGAAGCAAAACGAATTGAAGAACGCGTAAATTACGATCTGGAAATGATGCGCGAACTCGGTTATTGCAGCGGCATTGAAAATTATTCTCGTTATTTTGATGGCAGGCAACCTGGAACGCGTCCGTTTTGTTTAATGGATTATTTTCCGAATGATTTTTTGATGATGATCGATGAAAGTCATGTTACCATTCCGCAAATACGCGCCATGTACGGCGGAGATTTTTCACGCAAACAAAATTTAGTAGAATTTGGTTTCCGTTTACCTTCGGCTTTAGATAATCGTCCATTAAAATTTGAAGAATTTGAAACTTT
>DATMPR010000099.1:0-4213 GCA_035567575.1 Bacteroidia bacterium | reverse complement strand
CAGTAGCAGGAGGCAGTGGCTTGCAAGAGTTGAAGACATTCGTTAATCCGAAGGTTGTACTCCCGGGAGTTTTAATTTTGCAGGGAAATAAATTTGAGAATTACGAGAAAGCGCAAAAAGAATTTGAAGATCTTAATACTGAACTGAAACAAAAGAATATTGATCTGAGCGGTTTCCCAATGATCGTTATTTGTGATGACAGTAATTTTACTTCTGAAAAATTAAATAATTTTTTATGGAGTACGTTTACGCGCTGCAATCCGAGTCATGATATTTACGGCGTAAATCCATTTACAAAATTCAAACATTTTGGCTGCAACAATGTGATCCTCGATGCCCGCATAAAACCACACCACGCTCCTCCTCTCGAGAAAATTCCTGAAATTGAAAAAAGAGTTGACCGTTTATTTATTAAGGGAGCTAGCCTAGAAAAACTAAAATAAACTTTGCGACCTTTACGCCTACCTTGTGTTCTTTGCGGTTAAAATTTGCGTGCACTCAACACAGAGACACGAAGAAATAGAGTCGCACGGAGGTTGTTTTTTTTAACACAAACAACAGATTCGTAATTCGTACTAATTCGTATTCGTTGTTTACTTCCTTATAAAAATAAAATCTCCTCCCTCATCCCCCACATTTTGGATCACGCCAAATTGCGGTAAGCTGCTGCTGTTATTTCCAACAGGAGTTTCAATGGCTTGGAATAAAGTTGCTGATGAATAATATTTTTCTTTATTTTTTTCTAAACGGTCTAACAAATATTTAATGAACACACTTTTATTCGGAACAGTTTTTAAAGTTCCTGAGGTAATTGCTTTACGGCTTGGTAATTGATATTTCTTTTTAATAACATCGTTTGCACCGGTTAAACTGATAGAACGATTCTTAAAAATACTTCCGCTAAAACAAGCATCAGAAATCAATAACGTGTGTAACGATTTTATTTTACGCATTGCTGCTACTAATTGGTCGTTATATAACCAGTTGGCGGAGTTACTTACTTCCGCATCTTTCGGTAACCAATAGCCGATATCATTATCATCTTCGTAATGACCATGTCCTGCGTAAAAAATTAAAACATTATCTTCAGGCGTAACTTTTTTTGCCATATCGTCCAATGCAATTACCAATTCGCGTCGGGTTGGGCTTTTTAAAACATTTACATCTTCCTCTTTAAAAGTATAATTTGCTTTCAGACATTTTGCTAAAGCTTCCGCATCGGCTGTTGGTAAACCGCCAAGATCAGCAATAGCAGGATCATTATAATCACTGCAGCCGATTAAGAGCGCGTAAAATTTTCCGCCTTTAGCAAAATCAATATCTGCAGCATGTAATTCCTGCATATCGCCTTCTGATGCGATTTCAGAACGTTTTGTTTTGTCTTCTTTTTCAACTTCCTTTTTTGTTTCTGTTTTCTTTGGCTCCGCTTTAGTTTCTTTCTTTTTAACTTCTTTATTCTTAGCTCTTGAATTTTCATTCATGGCAATGGGTTGCTCTTTTACAGTCTCTGTTTTTTTAGGAACTAAATACGGACGGTAATCTTTTATTACTTGTTCGGTAGTTCCTAAAACAATTTCAATTGGATCCATTGGTAATAACGAAGCTGTAACGATTGCATCGTTCCAAATAATTTTTTTCTCGCTGCCGTCACTTGAAGTTTGAAATAATAATGTTACAGTTTCATAATCACCTTTTCTGATCATTAAACTGTTTGAACGTTTACGGATATTATTTAAAGTAGTTCCGCCTTCATTCAATTCAATAACACTCGAATTTAAAATAACAATATCATTACCAACATTAGTAACTTTTAATTTCATGGTTAATTTGAAATCTTTGCTGTAATCAACATCCGCAACAGTTACTTCAATATTTCCAAAAGTTTCCTTACGTTTAAGTGTTGCTGCAATCTCAGGGAAAGAAACCATTTTTTCATTTCCTGTCCGTGTTAAACCATCTATAACTAAAGAGAGCGCTTGTCCATTAAGACCTTTACCTTTCACGTCAAATACTCTTCCTTTTTTTCCGTTTGGGGGAATGATTATTTCTTTTTCATTTGCGAAAATTTTGGCACCGCCTGCATAGAAATAAGATTTATTAGGATCAAGCACAATGAAGAACTCGTCTTTATTCTCAATTCTGATCTTTGTTTTTACAAAAGCTTCGTTGGCAAAAGCGCCTTCGCTGAATACAGTCACCTCTCCGGACTTAGCAGAAGCATCTAAATATTTTACTTTTTCATCATTAGCTTTATCAGCAAAACAAACTGTAACTAGTAAAGCAAAAAATGAAAGGAATAATTTTCTCATGATAATTTAATTTACTAATCAAAAATACAAAAAATTCAGCCACAGATTACACCGATTTTCGCAGATATTTTGATTAAACCCTTAATGATTCTCGCAGTCTAACCTTACTGCCTACTGCCGCTGCCTATTTTTTAATGACCTTCATCTTTCCAACGATAATAGCATTCCATTACCTTATAATAAAGATCATATCCTTCGTGGTTTAAAATGTAGTAATCAGTAAGTGAAAAACAATAGCGGCGGAATTTTTCGTAATCAATATAATCGTCGCCGGTTAACTTTCTTAAAATTTCAGGGTTTAATTTAGTGCTTACTTGTTCATCAATAAAAACTTGCTCGAAAATTTGCGCCAGTTTACGTTGTTCTTTTCCGCGTTTGCTGAATTGCATGTATAAAGCGGTAATTGGACTTTGCATTGCATTAACAGCCGAAATTTTCGAATCGCGGATCACCTTCGTCATTTTTTCCCGTTCGTAAGGTTTAATTTTAAAGCCATTCACCGTTACCATTCCTAAATTATACATGATTCTTTTCATTACAATTTTTACATCACCATTTGCATTTGGTTTTAGTTTGCTTACAGGAACTTTTAATTTCAGATAACCGACAAAAGAAACCAATAAAGTATCGTTGGCATTTGTTTTAAGATAAAACGAACCTGAATTATCGCTCATGGTTCCATTCCCGGTGGTTTTATTTATCACGTAAACAAAGGGCATAACGGAATTGCTATCCTCTTCAACAATAAAACCCTTAATTAACTGCTGTGAATAGCTCGCACTAAATGCAAGCAAAAAAACCATTATAAATTTAATGCGGCTCAATATGTTGCTAATTTAAGGTTTAAGACTATTATTTATTAACCATTTGTGAATAATTTAACCTTTTTTGCCACCATTTTGAACCTTATTTATAGACCAATTAGTAGTATTTTTATCCCGAAGGGATCCCTATGGGATGATTCGCACATGGAGAGCTTTATAGTATCGGCCCGTAAGTATCGTCCGCAACATTTTAATACTGTTGTCGGGCAGTCGCACATAACCAATACTTTAAAAAATGCCATTCTTCATAAGCAATTAGCACAGGCATATTTGTTTTGTGGTCCGAGAGGAATTGGTAAAACAACCTGCGCACGTATTTTTGCAAAAACAATAAACTGTTCTAATCTTACTCCTGAAGGTGAAGCTTGCGATAAATGTGTGTCATGCGAATCGTTTAATTCGGGAGCATCTTTAAATGTTGATGAATTAGATGCGGCTTCTAGTAATTCGGTTGATGATATCAGGAATTTAGTTGATAAAGTCAGAGTACCGCCACAGATCGGTGAGTACAAAGTGTATATTATTGACGAGGTTCACATGCTGTCGAGTGCAGCTTTTAATGCATTTTTAAAAACATTAGAAGAGCCGCCGAAACACGCGAAATTTATTTTAGCTACAACTGAGAAACATAAAATTATCCCAACCATATTATCGCGTTGTCAGGTTTTTAATTTTAACCGGATCAAAAATGAAGACATTTCAAAACATCTTGCTTTCATTGCCAAGAGTGAGAATGTAACTTTTGAACCGGAAGCTTTACATGTAATTGCACAAAAAGCTGACGGCGCCTTACGCGATGCACTTTCTATTTTCGATCAGATGGTGGCCTTTACAGGAAATCATTTAAGTTACAAAGCTGTTGTTGAAAATTTACACGTGTTGGATTTTGATTATTATTTTAAGATCACGGATTTTTTATTGAATCAAAAGTTAGCGGATGTGATGTTAACCTTTGATGATATTTTAAAGAAAGGTTTTGACGGGCATAATTTCATTAACGGATTAGGGGAACATTTACGCAATGTAATGGTAAGCCGCGATCCGCAAACTGTTCAGCTTTTAGAGATAAGCGAAAATCTA
>DATMPR010000098.1:0-7826 GCA_035567575.1 Bacteroidia bacterium | reverse complement strand
AGGATAGGGATTAAATGTGAAAACAGCCATAATTTCTTTCGTTTTTTTTGTTTGCCTACTCTTTAGCTTTTCAGCACCCGCTTAATATTTCTTATAGTGAGGAAATATTTCCCCTAAAATAAAGGGGTGAATTTGTTTTGTCAATAGTCGATATCCACTAATTTTTTTTCAATTTTGTAGTGGATACCCACTAATAATACACTTACTTTTATAGTGGATATCCACTATTTTTATGCTGAAATAAGGATTTCCTAACTGTTTAAATATTAAAAATCAATATTTTAGAGGAAATATTACATTTCTGAAACAGAAAATCAACATTATCATAGTTGACGACGAAAAATTATCTCGCGCTGGTTTGATTGCGCTTTTAAAAAACAGCGACATAAAAATAATAGGGGAAGCTGAAAACGGTGAAGAACTTTTTCCGATGCTTAAAACAAAAAGGCCTGATGTTATTTTATTGGATTTAGAAATGCCTAAATTAAATGGAAGTAAAACCTTAAATAAGTTGCGTAGAGACTTTCCTTTACAGAAAGTTATTATTATTTCAAAATATCATGATGAAGAATTAATTAAAGATATTTTTAACCGTGGTGCAAACGGATTTATTTCAAAAAAATCTTCCGGGATTGAAATAGTTATTAGCGCTATAAAAAGAGTTGTTACTTATGGAATATATAAAGACAATATACCTTGTTTATTAAAAAATCCCGCCGAAAAAGACGGACATTATTATAGGCTAATTTTATCTCCGAGGGAAATAGAAATAATGGTATTGTTACATCAATCAAAATCATATATACAAATAGCAAAGGAATTATTTATTTCTGCATACACTGTCGAAAATCACGCCCAATCAATATTTAAAAAAACCAAAACTAAAAATCGCGAAGAATTGGGAATACTCGTAACAAAGCTCGGTTTAAATTATATGGGGTTGGCTACTTAAAATCCGATAATATGGATGTAAAGTGATGCCCCTTTGATAACGGTCAAATAATTTGTTTGCTTCCTTCATCCTTTTTTTGTATACTAATTTCTTTCTCGTAAATTCTTATGTTTTGAGTTATGGCAAACAAACTTTTGTGTTTACAGAATTTTTTAGTTCAGTCAGTGCAATTAATCTGGATAAACTTTATTACTTTTACATTAATTAATCCACAATGAAGGATAACTAATAATTATCATATGCTGATAAAAAACACTGTAGTCAAAAGATCTCGCGGAAGAGGGATGGGCTTATTTGCCAATGTAAATATTAAAAAAGGAGAAAAATATTGGATTAGAGATGAAAAGTTTGACAAACCAATTCCTCTTTCTGAATTTAAGTCCTATAAAAAAATCGCAAGAGATTATATTATACATTATGGATTTCAAGAAAAATCGAAAAATTGGTATCTCTGTAGCGACAATGCAAGGTTCACAAACCATTCGCCCAAGCCTAACACCGAAAATATTTTTGACAATAAGGGGAGGTTGCAATACGCCATTGCGACAAAAGATATAAAAAAAGATAAGGAAATTTTCTGTGAATATGGTAAACTGTGCTTAACCTATCGGAATAAACCTGTTAAATTTAAATCAAAGCTATAATAATTCAGGTTGCTTTTCCATATCACCGTAGAATTTTTTGTAATTTACCGTTAGTTCTTCGCCAGCTTTAATATCTCTTAAAGCCACGGTTATATTGGAAAATTCATCTGTACAATTGCTATTGTCAGAATGATTGAAGAATCTTGCATCATCCCCGCATAACATGTATTTTTTATGATCAACATCTAAAAATGCGTAATTGTAAACTTGCTCTTTTGAAGCATCAGTAAGTTTTTCAATTTCTTGTTTTGATAATAAAACATCAATATTTGGTTCAAATTTCCAAACAGTAGTGCCTTTTGGAATATCCTCATCCGCAAAAAGTCCCATACCTGAAATCTTACTAATCTTCAATTTAGTTTTTACACAAAGCATTAATCATCGATATTTGTATTGATAAAAATACGCAACTAAATGTAAATAGAAATAATTTTATTACAAGAATTTGACCTTAAGGTTTCGGGAGGGTGTGTGGGGTTGCTTTAGAACTATCTTTTATATTGTTCTTCATGTATTTTTCAAAGTCTGTATCAAAGGTGGCGCCACTAGTTTCCCAAGCTTGTAAGAAATTTTCTCTTACGCAATATGATTTAATATACAAATCCCATCCGCTCCATTGTTTTTTTTTGATATCAGATTTTTGATCTGAATATAAAAGATAGGCGCGCTCAAAGATTGAAAATAGCATTGTAAATAAAATTAATTCTTCTTTTTTCTGCTCTTCATTCAATTTTTTAGGTGTGCTATCAGGAATATCATAAATATCTAAATAAGGTCGTTGAAGACATAACTTTTGAAATTCAATGTATTTCTCATCTAAAGAATTATACGTACCATATTCTCGATCCTGTTTCTCTTTACGTTTAGCCCTTGCGTACTGAAAATATGCTATAGGAAAACCCAAAATAACGATCACCTTGGTAATCAATTCCAAATATGGCATTATTTGAGCAATCATACTGATAATTATTAGTTATCCTGCATTCAAACAATCATAAATTTCCTTTTAAATTGTATTTTATTGAGTATACAATTGTAAAACCTCTCTATAAATTATTTTGTTTCAGCCATTTAATACTTTTTGGCCATTACCGGAAATTCAATCTTACCTTATACCCATATAAACCATTTTAAATGAAGAAGTATATGGAAACCATTGAAATTGCTACCCTTGATTTTCTTTCTCATTGCAGATATGAGAAAAACTTGAGCTCAAAAACGCTAAAATCCTACACCATTGATTTAAGACAACTCTCGGAGTTTCTTACTTCACACAACTACTCAAGAAAAACCATTGACATTGACAAAAATATTTTACGCGAGTATCTACAGTCAATTTCTTATTCAAAGCCAAAAACAATAAAGAGGAAAATGGCAACAGTAAAAGCTCTCTTTAATTTTTTAGAATATGAAGACAAAATTGCAACTAATCCTTTTCGGAAAATGAAAATACAAATTCGTGAACCAAAGATTTTACCAAACGTCATGAATATTCATGAAGTGGAAAAAATTATTAAATCAACTTATAAAACAAAACAAGATGAAAAAAGAATAAATAGTTATGCCTATGCGGAAAGCATTAGAAATATTGCGGTCATAGAGCTACTATTTGCGAGTGGAGTAAGGGTGTCTGAATTAAGCAACTTAAAAGAAGGATTAATTGATCTAAACAGTGGACAAATGAAAGTTAAAGGTAAAGGGGATAAAGAGCGAATTATTCAAATATGTAATAAAGAGACCCTAAGATCTTTGAAAGAATATCATAAATTATTTTTAAGTAAAATTAAAGGTACCAGCGGCTATTTTTTTATAAATAGATTCAATAAAAGATTTTCAGAACAGTCTATCCGGTTTTTAGTAAAGAAACACGCCCGAATGGCTGGTTTAGACAGAAAAATCACTCCACATGCCTTTCGGCACTCTTTTGCAACATTATTATTAGAGGAAGATGTAGATATAAAATATATTCAACATTTATTAGGACATAGTTCTATAATGACCACCCAGATTTATACACACGTAAACGGTGAAAAACAAAAAAAAATTCTTTCGCAACGACACCCAAGAAAACATTTTCGTATAAAATCGGAAGCCGTAATTGTCTGAATGCAGGATAACTATAGATTATCCAGTTAGAATCTAAATTATGGATGATCTTAAATCTCTTGCGAACAAGCATAGGGAGCTTGATTTTTTAATTGAAGGTAATAAAAACCTCAAACCATTTATTTCGGATTGGAATTGTGAACACCCATTTTATAAGGAAGAAACTGAAACAATAAAAGTAAAGCCTAAAAATCTAACTAAGTATAATTACATAAGAGGCGAAGATGATTTAACGGAACTTATTTCGGAATTTCACCTTAATAGTGGGGAGCCAAAGTATTCACTTGATGAAATATTAACAAGTCACGGATCAACCACAATTATTTCGGCTTTCTTTATATGGCTTAAATCAGAAGGGATAAAAGAAGTTTATTATATTCCTCCTATTTACTTTACTTTCCATTTCTTTGCAAGTATTTATGATATATCCTTTCGCCCAGTAACAAAAAGCCATTTATTTGAAAGCAATCCACAGTTAAATTTGCCTAATAAAAAGAGTGTTCTCGTGCTAACTGATCCGATCTGGTATTGCGGTTTTATTGTACCAGAAACCCAAATAAACTTTATCTTGAAATGGCAAGAGAGAACGAAATCTACAGTATTTGTTGATGGATCATTTCAATACTTTAAATGGGATTGTAGTAAGCATGAACATTCTTCAATTTTTATAAAAGACAGAACCTTTAGGCTTGTTTGTCCAACTAAAACAATTGCTATTCATGGGTTGAGGTTTTCATATTTATTGTTACCCAAAAAATTGTATAACACTTTTGATTTCATTCTTGACAATTTAATGGGGTCGTCCAATCCATACGATGTAGAATTTTCAAAGAAATGCATGAAGATATTGTGCTCTAAAAAAAACAATATTGATCTTATTAAGTATACTCACAGTATTTTTCATAAACTGCAAGATAAACAAGCAATCTTCACGGAAATACAACCAAACTGTGGATACTTTGTTTTCGCTATACCATGTAAAAAAAATAATTCATTTGACTCTATGGATGGGAACTATTTTGAACAGCAAAAGTATGAAAAACACGTTCGAATAAATCTACTTGGTTCTAAAATAAAAAAGTTGTTTTAAGCCTGTTTGCGAGAAGAATTATCTATTAAAATATCTACTTTTCCTTCCCCATCAATTTTAATAACTTCTTTAGCATAGTTATTTACGACATTATTTATTTGCGTATAATACTTATTGCTTTTGTTGGCCATTATAGAAAGTGGCATTAATGTGACATCTGAATTTTTCTTCTTTTTCTTTGCACTTAATTTTTTTAAACTTTTCCTTATTTCAATTACATGTTTCAGGCTTTTACTAACTTTTGAAAGAGAAAACGAAATAAAAACTAGAACGGCACTTATTTTAAATGTGGTTTCAATAAAAATCTCAATTGCAGTACTGCCCTTATGATAATTAATTATCTTAAAATCCCTCCTATCCAGTTCTATAAACCCTGCCATTGTTATCAAATAGGACTCCATTTCTTTTTTTGAATACTCATTATTCAAGTAAAACCTGATGGTAGTTTTATATGGACAAAGTTCTTCTTCATTTATTTCCGAAGAGATTAAATTTATCAACTTATATAAATTTGTTTTTATAAACATCATTAAACTTGCAAGTTCCATGAAAATTTCAGTCTCCTTAATTTTCTTAGATAAAGCATTAAATGAATTGATTAAAAATTGTTGTGCAAAGACTGAAAGATTATTCCCCTCGATTGTATATTTACAAATTAGGGATAAATATTTCATTTTCTGTATTCTATTTTTTTGGTCTCGCTTTATTATTATGAACTCCAATGCTTTTAATATTAGATCAATGAATTCCTTAGTAGTCGTTAAATTGGCATACTCTATTGCGGAGAGATTGAGTAGAAATTCATTTTTGTATTCTTTATTTAAATAAAATTGTGTTTCTTTTTTTTCTAGCTTTATACCGTAATTGTTTTTCAGAAATTCTATTTTTTCTTCCGCTATTGAGAAATTTGAATTACTGAAAACATTATATCTTTTGCTTGCCCCACAGAAATTAAGGGAAGAGTTTTTATCAAACTTTGTATTCGCAAATGAACATAATGAGATAGTAGAATTGTAAAAAGAACACTCAACAAATGATATATATTTAAAGTTATTCTCGCGCCATTCAACGTGAGGAAAAGAACATTTTTCGAAGGTTACTTTAGAAACCTGAGTGTAAACGAAATCAGAATAATTTAGTTCGCAGTTTATAAATGAGCAATCTGTGAATTTTGCCTCAGTAAATTCAGCGTGCTTTAAATTGCAGTTTAAAAACTTAACTTTTTTAAAATGTACGCCGTTGAAAACGCTTTCATGGAAATCAATATCCTGAAAATTTTGGTTTACAAAATCCAAGCCAGAAAAGTCTTTATCGGCTTGATCTTGACCTCTTTTTATACTCAAACTCATGGTTACTCCTTATGTGATAATCTATAGTTATCCTTTATTGAGATTAAAAATACAAATAAAACGTAGCTTACGTAAATAATTCACATTTTATTACTCAAATGCATACATTTTAATTATGCGTTAAATTTTCACATATTAGACAGATCCATTAAGAAAATCAAAAACTTTATTATCCTTCAGATCTAGAATAGTGTCGTTGATATTCCCTACTGTGATTATATTTTAAGATTTTTTGTGTCTGCTAAAACTAAAGCAGTGTGACTTTTATTGTAACGAAGTAGGCAAACAAAATATTTCTCGCTACTCTCAGGTATTATGTCTTTACTATCTAATTTGGCCCTCGGTCTAAACGGCTGAATAATATAACTAAATATGTCTGGATGTCCTGAGTACTTCCATGTAAAATTGTCCTTTGCGTAATTTATAATACGTAAATGCCCATCTGTAACTTCGTTTTCTTTTATATCTACTAATATTCTGTAGGAATCAGGAATCGGATAACCGTATTGAATAAAAAACACACCTTTAAAATTTTTTATATGAAATTTCTTTATTTCATTTAGGTCAAAGGCTACTCCTTTTACATTGCCGCTTTCATCATAAAGCATTCTGCTTTTTTTGGCGGCGCCCATATTCATGGATTTAACAGCATTCTCCGTCAATGCGGATAAATCAGGATGCTTATTTATTACCCCTATTAGATTTCTGAATTCTTCATCAGTTAAACTGTATTTATTATTACAATCATAACAAGCAGGAATTTTTTTACGATTAATTTTATACTCCGGGCCTCTTCCCTCAAAAAGGTTTTTTGGGGGAACGTGTTCTCCATTATTAGTCTTCTTTGTCAAGGGTATACCACAATTATAACAGTTCATCGCATATTTCATTTTCACCGGTCTATCTTGGTTATATGAATTTGAATTGAAAAATTTATTCTTCATCTCAATAAAAAAGTTAACGATGTCACGAATGATTATCAAGAGAAACATTTTAAAAATTCAAACCTAATGGGTAATCTCATTAAAATTAACCCAATTATTTAAACAATAAGAAAAATCTATTTTTCTACATTTTATAACTTCTCCTTCCTTAGAATAAGAAAAGACGAGACGAAAAGTTTTTTTACTTGTCGAGTATGCGATTCCATTATCTACAAATTTATCCACAAAATCACTTCTCTTGATGATGAAAAATTTCTGCCATTTATCAAGGTGCCTTACAACGAAAACATAATGTAAAGGAGGATTATCGGGTGCATTGAATTGGTCAGATCTCAAATTAAATCCGGCACTAAATTTATCTTTATCACCTTTTCCTATGGTAGTCTTCACTTGAATCGCTTTAATACCATCTTTACCGTCTTCTACTACAAAAATATCCTCGCCCTTGTCCACTTGAGGGATAGCAACATTCCATCCCCGGTAAAGCAACTCTGACATAACAAGTAAATGCCCCGATTGGCCTAAATAAGGATTATATTTCTTGCTCATTTTTGTTAGGATCAAATTCGAGAATAACCTTATTTCCTTCCGCCGGATTCAATATTTTAATTTTGCCAATAGAAAATATTTCTTCATCATTTAGCCCAGTAAGCGCTTTAAGTACATGAGGAAAAACACTTCCATGTTGATACTCAAACATAGTTTTTGTCGATTGATCAATGAAAACGCTTCCTGCAAAAA
>DATMPR010000097.1:0-8708 GCA_035567575.1 Bacteroidia bacterium | reverse complement strand
TCAAAATCTACCGGCTTTACTACATAACTGTTAACGCCCAAACGATAACATTCCTGAATATCCGGGTCTTCTTTTGAAGATGTAAGCACGACCACGGGAATTTTTTTTGTACGCTCATCCGCCTTTATTTTTTTCAGCACTTCAATCCCGTTAACTTTTGGCATTTTTAGATCAAGCAAAATTACTTTAGGGCCGTTCTCGACTTTTCTTTCTGAGAATTGTCCGTGCGCAAAAATAAAATCAAGGGCTTCAGCGCCATCTTTAAGGTGAACCAGTTTATTGGCGAGGTTATTTTTTTTCAGGGCGCGGATGGTTAATTCAGCGTCGCTCATGTTGTCTTCAACCAAAAGAATTTCAATTTCGTAATTCATAATTTTTGTTTTTTATTTGTTTAATACTGAAACGAGCTTTACTCTGTTTCATTAGGTTTTGTTTAATGAAAAATAAAATGTGGCACCTTCGTCTACTTTGCCTTCAGCCCAAACTTTGCCGCCATGCTTGCCGATGATCCTTTGTACTATTGCTAACCCCACGCCGGTTCCTTCAAATTCATCCTGTGTATGCAGGCGTTGAAACACACCAAAAAGTTTATCGTAATAGCGCATATCAAAACCTGCTCCATTATCTTTCACCGAAAAAATGATCTCATTACCCTTTTCTTCAGAGGATATTTCGATAAGCGGATTTTTTTCCTTAGAACTGTATTTGATGGCGTTTGAAAGAAGATTGAACATGACGTGCTGCAATAATCCGTAATCGGCTTTTACTTTATGCAGCTTATCAACTTTTATTTTCGCGTTATTAATTAATGATTTATCCATTTCATTCTGCATAACTTCAATTAATTCATTCATGTTGATCACTGTCTTATGTACTTCTTTCCGGCCAAGGCGTGAGAAAGAAAGCAGATCGTCGATGAGAGTTCCCATTCTTGCTGCATTATAACGAATGGTATCTATAATGCGTTTTCCCTCATCGTCGAATTTACTTCCATAATCTTCATTGAGCATTTGGGCATAACCATTAATGGCTCTTAGGGGCGCCCGTAAATCGTGTGAAACGGAGTATGAAAATGCTTCCAATTCTTTATTTACGGCTAATAATTGATCTTCCGCTTTTTTTCTTTCGGTCACATCTACCATAGCGCTAAGTATACTGCTTGAATCGTTTATCTTAACCACGTGTGATGATGTGAATACCCATTTTAGTTCTCCATTCTTCGTCCTCATTTCCAATAACACATCATGGCTATAACCGTCCTTTTTAATAGATTCTACGATCCGGTTCCGGTGATCTACATCAGGGATCAAATTCAGCTCGAATGAAGTTTTTCCCAAAAGCTCTTCTTTTGAATAACCGATGAATTTGATAAAGTTGTCGTTAACCTCAATGAATTTTCCTGTTGAGCTATCCGTTATTGCATTCAAAACCGGACTTTTATAAAAAACGGTAGAAAATATTTTTTGACTGGCTTTTATGCGTTCTTCACTTTCTTTTAATTGATCTATGTGACTTTGTAATTCTTCGCCCACAGTATTTAAACCTACCGCAATGGCGTCCATTTCGTCGCCTTTTTCACTTATGGATATTTGCTGCGAAAAATCCATTAAAGTATATTTTAAAAGTACCTCCGAAAGCTCAGTGGTCCTTTTTTCTATATAAACCATTTTTTCAGCCAATTCCGCTTCCTCCTTTTTCCGCTTGGTAATATCACGGGAAATTGAAGAAGCCCCGACAATATTTCCGGCAACATCTGTTATCGGCGATACTGTTAGTGATACAGTAATTATGGTCCCGTCTTTTTTTATTCTTTCTGTTTCATAATGTGCAACATATTTTCCCATCCGGATATTTTCCATTATCACTTTTTCTTCGTTAAGTAAATGCGCAGGAAAAATTACACTAACCGGTCTGCCGATAATTTCTTTAGCTGAGTATCCGAAAATTTTTTCGGCGCCTTTGTTCCAGCTGGTAATAGTGCCATCAAGTGTTTTACTCAGAATGGCATCATCTGTTGTATTAACAATGGAAGCAAATAATGCCTGAAAATCAATATCGGTTTTCTGAACTGCCATTAATTTTTTAATAGTTCTTTAGTGCTTAATTCTTCTCCCAATGTATTCAAACCAACTATAATAGCATCTATATCATCTCCTTTTTCCGAAAGAGGAATACGCATACTAAAATCCATTTGAGTAAATCTCAGTATTTGCGCTTGAATAAGTTCGAGCCTTTCGGCTTTTTCTATTATTATTTGTGCCATTTTCTTATAAATATTGTTTGATCCATTCTTTTGCCTCAACCTGATTAGAAAAAAATTTAACAGGGTAAGCCGGAGGTTTGAAACCAAAAAATAAATTGGCCAGCATTCTGCCCAACGGCGAAGTGGAAATGATGCCCATTGCCTTTGTTACTGAATCCAGTTCCTGTGCGATCCAGTCGCGGTCTTCTTTTTTGGGAGGCGGGGCCGAACTATCTGTTTCCAGGATCATACAGGTTTTTTTACCGCCTGTTATTTTTCTGAATTCATCCATTTGCTTTTGCGATTCTTCTCTTGTTTGCACATGTTGTGCTCCGGATTTAGGAACCGAGTACAATACGCCGTCTTCATCAAACCACATGGTGGAAGTAGGGAATTCAATTATTTTTACGTTTTTTGGAGGTATCATCTTGTAGTATTTATTATCGTTAATATCTTAAATTATTCAGTTCGGTTCCGGGACAGACAATTTATAATCCAATTTAAATATAATTTGTTTATGTTTTCACGAAATCGGATGAATGGGTATAAATTGTGAAAGAAAAGGTAATTCTACCTTTCTTTTTTTTCGGGTAGAATTACCTTTTTTAGCGAAATATGATAAACCGGGTTGTTAAATAATCTTTTGTTTAAATTGAATCAATCTTGTGTTTACATTTTACATATTCTTTTCAAATCTTACATAAGTATAAAACCAGCCGTTTCAGAATTTTAATCGCCTCGATCAGGCCTTTACTTTGAAGAAAAAAGAAAATGCAGTTTAAAATTCGCACCGGTATAAGAGTGGCTTTAATAGTAATAAGTCTTCTAAGTATCACTAAAGATTTTGCTCAACCAATGGCAAGTCTTATATCGGATAAAATTATGAAACCACAATTCGAACCTATATTAAAACAATCAGAACAAAAGAAAAGGAAAGTAAAATTTGGCTTTGGATTAGAAACCTATGTTTCAGGGAATGCACACGGGGCTTTTTACTCAGCACGTCTTAATGTTTCAAAAGGTAAGTCAGTTTTTAGTCTAGGTCCTTGTCTTCAAAAACGCACTTTGGAATTAACGGGTGCAAAATTAGGATATTCTTATTTGATAACGGAAATAAACGACCGTTACGATGAAAAAGAGTTAAAGGAAATGAAGTATAAGCAGCGGGATATTCTCGAATTAAGAATATTGTGCTACGTTCAATATTTGCACAATGCAAGTTTAAGTTATGCCGCCTCCCGTGTGGAAACAATTACAAACAATAATAGCGGAATTAATTTTAATCAGGTACGGTTAAGTACGGTTGAAGCGGCTTTATGCGCCGAAATCGACATTAACATAAAGTGGCTTAAAATAAGAACTTATATGGGCGGTACTACTTTTTACCATACAACCTATATAAACGGAATGTATCGCGAAAAGTGCGCGCCTGCTTTAATTTTTGGTACAGGTTTTGTAATTCCAAACATTTAAATAAAAAAGATGAAAACGATATTCAGAAAACTATTGGAAGAGGATAAAATAGATCCAGATAAGATAACGCTTTGGATCACGTATATACTTTCGACGATCGTTTTTCTTATTTTAATAACGAATTTGTAAAGTAAATTTTATTAATTAACGTAAATAAAACTTAAAGCCATGAATACATTAATCAACGACTTCCAGCAAGGAAGAATGAAATTTGAAAATGGAATTTTACACATTGAGTATTATCCCCATACTTTGATCGATGAGAGTGTACTTTATAAGCAAATTGTTTATAGAAAAAATCTCACTAAGGACGAGGACTTTTTTATCGTTGTTGATCTTCGGAACAATGTAACCGTTACTGATGAAGCAGTAGCGCTTGCTGCGGCAAATCCGAGCCCTGAACATGTTAAAGGAATAGCGATGGTAACAAGATATGGGGTGGATTATACAAGAGTTAAATTATATTCTGTTTTCGATAACCCTAATATTAAGACAAAAGCTGTATTATCAGTTGAAGAAGCAAAATTGTGGTTTGAAAGTTTGGAACAGGAAAATTTTATGAGAAAGGCCGGATGATTTTGGTTATAAAATTACCGGAACTAATGTTTTTTCTTTCACATGAATTTCCATTAGAGAAAAATAAAACTTCTGCGGTTGGATTCTGTGCCTTGGTAAACTTTATTATACCGCGTTTTATTTTACTATCCCCCTCCATGCTGCCAGCATTTCCCATTTGCGCTTTTCGTCATTCGTTTGCATTGATTTCCTACTTTAGTGGTAGCAGTGCATTGCGATGAAACAGCATTTTTATTACTGCTTTCTGTTTTTACTTCTTTTTGTTTTGACTCTGCTTTTACTGTTTGAGTTGGTTTACAGACTTTACAAGCTACGTAACCCTTATTAAGCGCATCACTTAATTCAATAGCATTTTTACTTTTACTTAAATATCTGCAACCTGATGCGTGATACTTTTCGCCGGTGTTTGTAATATAAACGGTTTGGGCATTAATACTAATGCCCAAAACAAACAAGAATGCAATTAAAATATTTTTCATAATATATATATCTTAAACAGGAATTTCGTAACCTAATTGCTCTTTAATCAATTTATAAACCTTCAAATGAGAGAAGTGACTGATGGCTCTGCCGTGGCATTTTTGTTTTAAAAAACTATATACTATTGACTTATCTTTACCATAATGGCTTGCTACTTGATTTATTTCATATTCCTGTTCACAATTAAACATAATATCATCCTTTGTTTTATCTCTTGCCATAATTTTAGTCTTTTAGGTTATAAGCTGCTTTAAGTTCGTTGTAGCTATGAGTATTTACCCCGGGCTTTTTCATTGCAGGAGGAATTACTACAATTTTGAATTGACATGTTGCGCCAAAGAAAGTGTTTGGATCACTGCCATTACCAACGCCGTTGTAAGTCCATTGAATCTCTGTAAGGCCAACACCCGTTGCAAACCCCATAAAATAATCAGTACTTGAAACTGCAGTATATGGAACCGCATGCCAATTAACCCCACTATTTGTACTAAAGAAAACTTCGACAGCGGCTGCGCCGTGATTAGAAGAAGTAAGAGCTGAAACTGGAATATCTACGTACCAATAATTCGAACCGTTTACCCAAGCGCTTGTATTTACCTGGAAAGTTGAAGTGCTTATATTTGCGTTTCCGTTTGTGCCATCTTTCCCAGCAGGACCTGTATCTCCTTTTTTGCAAGAAAAATTAAATGATGAAATGGCAAGTGTAGTAAATAGAATGATCTTTTTCATTTGTGTTTTTGTTTAACGGTTAGGTATTATTTCTACGCCATTACTTTGCTGTGGCGCTGTTATTATTCTTTTGGTGTCGGTTTTATTTCCCGCTATTAGGGTAATAATTATTGGTATGGCAATTGCTAAAATAAAAATGCTCCAATAAAGATTATTGATTTTCTTTTTTGATTTTAACGAGAAATATTTTTTTATTACCTCCTTAATAGATTCAGTGAAAATAGTTCCCATAAGGGTAATTAATCCTGAAATAGATATTGCTATTATTTGGCTAACTTCCATTTAAATTTATTTTCTCTTTTTATTCCTCGCTTTCAAAAACGCCTTTACTTCTTTAACTGATTTGCCGGCCGTTAGTATTGCATCTATTAATACCTCTCTTGTACAATTAAATTCAGAACACCATTTCTCAATTTCACTCTTATCAAAAATGTTTATGACCGGCTCAACTATTTTTTTTTTTGCTTTTGTCATTCTGTATTCGGCTCTAAAGTAATTATTGTCTAAACGAAGTTCAATACGTATAAATACCCTTTTTTGCGTAAGGTATAAATACCCTATTGCTTAGGTGTTTCTACGTGTTTATGAATTCAAAATAAAAGTCAAGATGCTGTCAAGTAATAAATTAGAAATTGAATGATGTTTTGAAACAGGAATTAAAATTGTGAAGCGGATACTTTTATATTAAAAAATTTTATGAAAAAGAAAATCAATCTCAGCCGAAAAAGAAAAGTAAATTTAAGTGAACTAAGAAATATCAGTGCATGCTTTACCGGGGATGAAAAACATCACATCGGCTTAGCTGAAGCCTCTGAAATGACTCGCGCTTATAGGAAATCAAATCCAAATCAAACCATCGCACACTTTTTTGGCAAGCAAGCGATTCTGGAAATCTTAAATCAAAGTAATTGTGTTGGCATACGTATATATTACGCAAATGATCCCATAACAGGTCGTAAACATTTAATAATAGTTGGAGCCGAATCAAACAAAAATGATATTTGTCACGGTTTAATTGCTGAAAGAGCAATATGTTGTCCAACAAATTGTGGTAAACAAAACCTATTAAATAGTTAAGCAACCACAAAAAGAGTAATTTTATAAACGAATTAACCTTAATTATGAGTAATCAAAACATATACCGAATATTTGAGGTTGTGTCTGCTGTTTTTGAGTTATTACCTTTTGTTATTGTTTTTATCGTTATTAAGAAAATAAAACAGTACTGTATTCCGTTGATTGTTGTGGTGTGTTTAGGAATAGTAACTGAAGTCACTAATTATATTTGTTCAAATAATGGAATAAATAATTATTTTATTCTTCGCATATATACAATAGTGGAATTAGTTTTAATCAGCTTGTTTTATGTTCTTTTTTTTAGAAAACACTTTAAATCAAATTTTCTATTTATTCCAATTCCTTCATTTTGTGTAGTTGCTTTTATAGATTATAAAATTAACGGGATTAATAATTTCGATAATTATGCAGCAGCATTTGAAGCTCTAACATTTTCAATTTTCTCGTTATGGTCATTTTTCTTTATAAGTAAAAATTTGATTTTCGAAAAAATTACTTTAGAACCATTTTTCTGGATTAATACGGCTGTTTTATTTTATTTTGGTGGTAACCTAGTACTATTTATTTTTAATGATTATTTAATTGCACATGAAAGCTCAAATCACATTGCTCTTTGGGCAATCCATTCCGTACTAAATATTTTTTATAACATATTAATCGCCATCGGATTTTGGAAGACAAAGCGCCAATAGAAATACCCATTTTAATTGTAATTGCAACACTTGGAATTATTGTTTTTATTTTCTTTGTAGTATTGTTTGTGCTATTTTATCAGAAAAAATCTCTTCAAAACAAAATCGAACGGGAAGAGGAAGAAAAAAATCACCAGCGACAATTAGTAAGCGCTACTATCGAAATTGCCGAATTGGAACGCAAGCGCATTGCTGCCAATTTGCATGATGACGTAGGCGGAATGATAAACCTGGTAAAATTAAACATCGGCAAGATCGCGCGGCACACTAACGATGAAACTGCTATAAAGGATCTTAATATGGAATGCTCCACGTTATTAGAAGCCACTATGGAAAACATCCGAAGTATTTCCCGCGACCTTACCCCTACAGTTTTAATGCGTCTTGGTTTTGAAGAAGGTCTTTTGGATCTGTGCAGACTTATGAATAATACAGGTGAGATCAAGGTTGAGTTTAAAAAACCGGAACAATCTTTAAAAATTGAACCTAAAACAGAGTTACAGCTTTACCGGATCGTGCAAGAGATAATTAATAATATAATGAAACATGCTTCCGCTTCGCAAATGTATGTTCAACTACGCAGTTTCAATGATAAGATAATAGTTGAAATTAAACATAACGGCAAAGGGATAAGCAACAACATGCTGGCACAATTAGCAAAAGACAGTACAGGTATTGGCCTCATAAGTATACAAGGCCGCGCTCAGGTTATCAAAGCTAATGTGAATTACGAAATTAAAAGCGATACGGAATCTGTAATAACAATTGAAACTCCATTAAATGAAAAAACCAATTAAACTCGCGATAGCTGAAGATCACCTAATGGTAAGGCAAGGTTGGTTAGCTTTTCTGAAAGACTTCCCTGATCTGAACGTTGTAATTGAAGTTGCAAACGGAGAAGAATTGTTGGAACAATTTAAAAAGAAACAAGCTCAAGTTGTGCTTCTCGATCTGGACATGCCAAAGATGGATGGCTTTGAAACTACGGAACTGTTACATAAAAAATATCCTGAAACAAAAATCATTATTGTTACCTCGCACAACGAGGAATCTTTTATTAATCATTTAATAAGGAAAGGTGCGCATGGTTTTATTTTAAAAGAACAGGATTTTGAAAAAGTAGTTGATGCAATTTACGGTGTTTTAGAAAATGGGTATTTTTTTAATGATAGGATCTCGAAAGCTATGGTAAAAGGACTAATGGAAACCGACAGTATACGACCAACTTTTAATAAGGTAAATTTAAGCGAGCGGGAAACGGAGATTATTAAATTAATGAGTAAAGAATATACTACGAAGTGTATGTCGTCAAAGTAATTTGAACTAATCATTAGATAGTGTTTCGAGTTTAATTTAAAATTAAGTTATTTTTTTCTGTTTTCATAATTTGTTTCATTTTTTCATATTCCTCCTTTCTTTTTTTAAATGATTCAAGCTTT
>DATMPR010000096.1:0-3741 GCA_035567575.1 Bacteroidia bacterium | reverse complement strand
TACGACGGCGTAGTATTGTCCAAACATATGGTGCCAATGCCCAATGTCAGCGTTGGCATACCTCTCGGACATGGTGAGCATAAATCAGGTGGCGGCGGACCATTGAGCGGAACAACAGACAAAGACGGGAAATTCAAAATTACCGGTAAAGTCTGCCATAATTGTTGGGGTTACGAAATAAATGTAAGAACGGCTGACAGCGGATTTGTTGAACATCAGAACATCAGTAGCACTTCAAACATTACAGTTATACTCAAATAAAAAACGTGATACGTTCTTAAGTGGGTATTTATTCAGCGACAAAAAGCAACGAGTTATAACACCAAGCAAGCGACCATTTTTTGCGTGTTAACGCTCAAATGTGTAACTTGGACAAGCAAAAAGCGGACGCGTAGTCGCAATCCGTTAGCACGCATTTTTAGACAGACAATATATTAAGACAAATTCTGTGAGACTATTAATTTTATTCTTTCTAATGCTCTGTTGTTCGACGATATTTTCGCAAATTTCGGCCGACATCGTAGGCGCATGGAAACTTATTGACTCAAAACGTTTTGAAAAAGGAGTTGAAGTAAAATCAGATAAGTACAAGCAGACAATATATTTTTTAAGCGATGGTTTTTTTAGGCTTCAAAAAAAACCAAATAAACTTGATGACAAATGGGTAAGAAATGATACCATCATAAGTTTTTTTTGGGCCAATAATCCTAAACTAAAAGTAAAGCAAAAAATAATTATCAAAAAATTAACGGACACAGAACTAATTTTAAAATGGAGTGACGCCTACGTAGATGAATTTACAACATATAAAAGACAATAAATTTTCGGACGCTGAGAAGTGTATTTGTTTGGACAAACGAAGCGCATAAAAAAACGACATGCTAATACGGGTTAAGGCTCAAGGCGGCGGACGTGCAAATCGTGGCGTGCTAAAGCGCAATTTTTTTGCCGCCACTAAAAAAAATTTGTATTTTAAAATGAAGGTTGGAAGGAATAAAAAGGAAATGCAATTAACACCGCCCTAAGCCAAAACCTTTATAATCCTCCCTAAAAAAATCCAAAAAAAAAGAATTATCGATTCAACAATAATTCTTTTTTTATTTGCGAGCAGGACAGCCTAATGCTAAGTCAGGAAGAACAACTCATCTGATACAAATGTACGTTCAGATTAAGGCAATTTCTGAGAATATTCGGTAAAAACGGATTTAAAATAGCCAAAATCTGTTATTGAATATTTTATTTTTTGAGATCTGTATATAAGTGATTCAAAAGTGGTTCAATTAGTTTATTTGAGGTATAGGTTAGGACGATTTAGAAAATGGAATTATTGTGCAGAAAATTAATGAAGGTTAGCTAACATTTCCGTGTTGATAAACGTTGTTTAGAGAGAGAATTCTCAAATATCCAATGTAAAATAATTTGTACCTTTAGTAAATGAAAAGACTGCTTTTAGTATTTATTTTTTTATTCCCTGTTTTAGTTTTTTCTCAAACCAAAACTTCTAAACCCGACTCCACAAAAAAAGCTGATGCTAACGCTCCGCACTCTATTAAAGATGTAAAAAAATTCCCTGAATTTCCGGGCGGGCAAGCTAAAATGAAAGAATTTGTTTACGCCAATCTTCAAAAACCAAAAGACGCTGTCGCTGGAAAAGTTTATACCAGATTTACAGTTCTGCCTGATGGACAAGTTACAAATCCCGTTATCATAAAAGGTATAAATAAAAATTGTGATAAAGCAGTTATTGAAGTTATAAATAAACTTCCAAAATTTAATCCCGCACTCGATAAAACCGATAATCCAATTATTTGCGATCTGTTTTTACCGGTTGAGTTTAATTAAAAACTCCCTAACGCCTTTTTGTTATTGTCATTAATTTTTATTACTTTAGTTATACAAATCATTGAATAATAAAATGAAGCCGTTTTTATTAACTATTATATTCACAATTTTAACTTTTATTTCTTTAGGTCAGACGAAGGAAGAAGTTGACGCTGTTAATGATGTTGAGAGAGCGATGCGGGAAGTAAAGGTTAAGTACCTTAATGTTTCATTAGTGAGCCTTATTGCCACACCTGAACGGTTTGACGGGGAAATGATACAGGTAAAAGGTTATTTACACATGGAGATGAATAGTAACGCCCTTTACATTCACGAAGATGATTACAAGAATAAAATTACTGCCAACGCTTTTTCTGTAACTTTTGATCAGAAATTTGTAAAGAAAAAAAATCCTCTCGATTATAGCGATAAATATGTTATACTAATCGGCCGTTTTGATGCCGGCGATAAAGGAAACGCGGCGCAATTCTCGGGTACTATTAAAAATATAATCCGGCTTGATCAATTATGATGAGAGTACTACATATCAGGTTTATTTTCAATTTGCTCCTGTTAAGTTTTGGTTCAAAATCCTTTGCGCAACAATCAAGCTTAAAACTGCTGGATTGTAAAAGTGATGTGTTAACAGGTAAAGAAAAACCGATTTTATTTTTCTCAACTTTCCAATATCATTCAGTTCAAACAGATTTTTCGTTAAAACAATTAAACACTGCCAGGCGCCCCATGTTTTGCCGCATGGAAGATGATCTGCACAAACGATTTAATGTTTGGATTGTTCTAAGAGCAGGAAGCGATGCTGATTATAAGAAATTGATTGAACCACAGAAATAAATTATTTCTTCTTCATAAACACAGCAGTAATAAAAGCAAAACTTACGCTGATAAGAAAAGACGAAAATAATTTTGCAGTCACGGCTTTCATTGGTGATAAAGATTCGGACACTTCTTTTATGACCGCCGGATATTGTTCAGGTTTTAATTTCTCCTGATGTTTTAAAAATTCTAAATAATCCAGACCATTATAATATTGCAAAGAAATCTCGCGCAGCTTCCATTCAAATTCAAAATAAGTATAAGCGCTTAAAATAATAATGGAAACAGCAAATACGCCCAGCGCAACTTTTATAGCTTCTCTCCCTCCTATTACGCCGCCGTTATCTTTGTCGCGCGCCATTTTAACAGCAACGATCATAAATGGTAAAATAAATAATCCTGATAAAGCGTGCGAATAATAAAAACCAAATTTAGTTAACGAATAACCTCCAAGAACTATAATGAGTTTGAAAATAATAACGCAAATGCTGTAAACGAGTCCTAAATATAAAGAGCGGCGATTCATTTCTTGTTTCTTGGTTTCTGTGTTTCTAGTTGGTTAATTGGCGTGTGGCTTCGGCTGCGCTCAGCCACCGGAAATTTTACTTCTTAAACTGCCTCCTGCTGCCGCTGCCTACTGAATTATCCGTTCATGCTTATTAAGAATTCCTCGTTGCTTTGCGTACGGCGTAAACGGTCTTGTAAAAATTCCATCGCTTCTTGCGGCGTCATATCACTTAAATGTTTACGTAACACCCATAGTCTGCTTAACATTTCTTTTTCAATTAACAGATCATCACGTCTTGTTGAAGAAGCCACTAGGTCGATTGCCGGATAAACACGACGGTTAGATAATTTACGATCTAATTGCAATTCCATATTGCCTGTTCCTTTAAATTCCTCAAAAATTACTTCGTCCATTTTAGAACCGGTCTCAGTTAAAGCTGTTGCAATAATAGTTAAGGAACCGCCATTCTCAATTTTACGTGCTGCACCAAAAAAACGTTTTGGTTTATGAAGAGCGTTAGCATCCACACCACCAGTCAATACTTTACCTGAAGCAGGCGATGTTGTATTATAAGCGCG
>DATMPR010000095.1:0-14097 GCA_035567575.1 Bacteroidia bacterium | reverse complement strand
AGAATGATAAAATTAAGAATTTTTTGGCAATATACCGAAGGAATTCAGGTTTGTGAAAAAACAAACTTAAATCCTATGGCATGATACCGGAGTAATCAGTACCCAATTAGAAATCTGATTTACTTCAGTATAAAAGCTGTGAAAAGGACCGGTTTTTAAGGCTTGAGCTTCAATTCGAGGGCTCTAATCCGGTCGTTTAATTTTTGCAGTCCTCTAAACAACACATAACTACGTTTGTAATCACCAATGGAAAAAGCAGGTGAACCCTGAACAATTTCTCCCTCTTTATCAATGTTGCTTCCTACGCCGGATTGCCCGGCAATTTTAACACCATCGGCAACTTTAAGGTGACCGATTACCCCGGCTTGTCCGCCGATCATTACATTTTTACCAATTTTTGTTGAGCCGGCAACAAAAGAACCGCCCGCCATTACTGTATTTTCACCAATTTCAACATTGTGGGCAATTTGAATTAAGTTATCAAGTTTTGCGCCCTTGCGGATAATTGTGGAGCCAAGAGTTGCTCTGTCGATAGAAGTATTAGAACCAATTTCAACATGATCCTCAATGATAACATTTCCGATCTGCGGAACTTTTTTATAATTATTTTCGGAGTTTGGTGCAAATCCAAAACCATCGCTCCCAACAACAGAGCTTGCGTGAATTGTGCAATCGTTACCAATGATACATTCGTGATAAACTTTTACGCCGGCAAATAAAACGGTGTTGTTACCAATGGTAGAATTATCGCCAATATAACATTGCGGATAAATCTTTACGTTATTTCCGATCTTTACATTTTCACCTATGTAAGCAAAAGCACCAACATAACAATCTTTACCAAGTGTTGCAGTTTTTGAAATATGGGAAGGCTGTTCGATGCCGGCTTTATTATTTTTAAACTGATCGTACAGCTCTAAAAGTTTTGCAAAACATTCATAAGCATTTTCAACACGTATCAAAGTACAAGTTGATTTTACGGGTTTATCGAGTTTTAAGGATTTATTTACAATTACAATGGTTGCATCCGTTGTGTAAATGTGATTTGTGTATTGAGGATTCGCTAAAAAAGAAAGCGTTTTAGGTTTTCCTTCTTCAATTTTAGATAAATTAGTAACAATGGCGTTTTCGTTGCCAATAATTTCTCCTTCTAAAAGTCCGGCTATTTGTAGTGCAGAAAATTCCATAGCTCAAATATAAAATTTTAATTTTTATTTAGTGTTATTAAAAGTTCAGATAAAGATTTTTTTTCATTATCCCAGGTATTTTCATTAGCCGCCTTCACTGTGTTTTGTTTCCAAACAGGGTAATCAGGCGAATTAAGCATGAAATTTATTTTTCCGGCAATGTGCTTAGGTTCGTGATTATCAATAAAACAACCAATGTTATAACGTGAAATAATGTTTTTTATTTCAGGTAAGGGGCTCGCTAATATTGGTAAACCGGCTTTTATGTAATCGAAAATTTTGTTGGGCAGACTAAAATGATAGTTAAGATTAGTGTCTTTATCAATACTAATTCCAACATCGGCGTTATAAGTGTAATGCAGCAATTCTGTTTTTGGTATTTTATTTTTGACTGTTATTTTTTGCTGAAGGTTTAATTCAGGCACTAATTTTATTAAGCAAGAAAACACATCACCGCTGCCGATTATATATAAATGGGCGTTATCCACAAATTCCATTGCTTTAACCAATTCTTCAGCGCCTCTTTCAATATTTATGCCGGCACCCTGCAAAATGAGAATTTTTTTATCAGTTGGAATTCCGAGTTCTTGTTTTGTTTTCGCTTTAAAATTTTGTTCCTGAATTGGAATATTTCTAAGAACAGTAAAATCAGTTTTGTATTTCTCTTTAAAATAATTGGCGATGCTTTGATTAACTGTAATGCAAAATTTTAATTTCGGAACAATTCTTTTTTCGAGGCGTTCCCAAATACGTTTTTTAAAGGGTGTTTTTTGTAATTCAGGAACTTCACAAAAGATCTCATGACTATCATAAATAAGCGGAACCCCCTTTAATTTAGCTGCAAAATTATTAGCCCAAAGCGTATCCAGATCATTTGCAAAAAGGGCATCTGCTTTATGAAATATCAAGTAAAAAAATAAGCGTTTATTGAAGAATAAATAAAATAATGGTCCGCTGGTAAACAACATTTTGATCCGCTTTGTTTTATAAGGTAAATCTGTTGCAGAAGGGGAATTTTTAAGTTTGCGGCCAAATAAAACCACTTTGAAACCGTTTTCTTCCAGTACTGAACAGGTTCGCAAAACACGCTGGTCGGTCGCCAGATCGTTAATAACACTTACTATTATGGTTTTGAGTCTAGTTGTAAACAAGGTATTTGTTGAAATTGCCCTAAAGATAAAAAAATAAAAGCTACCATTTGCTTACTTTTGAATTATGGTTCAAATACTCGAGAACGTTAACTTAAAAAACCTGAATACATTTGGTATTGAAGCCTATGCAAAAAACTTTGTAGAAATTGAAAATACGGATGATCTATCTGAGCTTATTCAAAACAAAACACTCTTAAATACAGAATGTTTAATTATAGGAGGAGGAAGTAATCTTTTATTCATCAAAAATTTTGAAGGTATTGTAATAAAAAATTCCCTTAAAGGAATCAAAGTAATTAAAGAAGACAAAGAGGTTGCTGAAGTTCAATCTGCCTCAGGAGAAATTTGGCACGATTTTGTAATGTGGTGTATCGATAAAAATTTTGGAGGCTTGGAAAATTTATCACTTATTCCAGGTTGTGTAGGTGCTGGTCCAATGCAAAATATAGGCGCTTACGGTGTTGAAATAAAGGATGTTTTCTCAGAGCTGGAAGCAGTTGATCTGTTAACCGGAAAGAAACAAATTTTCAATAAAGTCCAATGTAAATTCGGTTACCGCGAAAGTGTTTTTAAACACGAATTAAAAAATAAATTCATCATTACTTCGGTCACTTTCCGTTTATCAAAAAAACCAAAAGTAAATACATCGTACGGCGCGATCAGTTCGGAATTAGAGGGTATGGGCGTTTCAAAACCGGGAATAAAAGAGGTTTCGCAAGCAGTAATTAACATAAGAAGCAGCAAGCTTCCCGACCCGAAATTAATTGGTAATGCCGGTAGTTTTTTTAAGAATCCTGAGGTAGATAGTTCAGTTTTCAAAAATTTAAAAGCACGCTTTTCAGGTTTAGTTGCTTATGAAATGGAAAATGGTAAATATAAATTGGCCGCAGGATGGTTAATCGAAAAATGCGGCTTAAAAGGTTATGTGAGCGGAGAAGCAGCTGTGCATGATAAGCAAGCTCTTGTATTAGTGAACAAAGGTAAAGCAAGCGGTGAAGAAATATATTCGCTTTCCGAATATGTTTTAGAAGCTGTATTTAGTAAATTTGGAGTGAAACTTGAACGCGAAGTAAATATTATCTGATTTTGACCTGGGTAGACTTTGGAATATTTTTAAATTTATTTTTTAACGGGTATATATTATTCGCGAAGCAATTACCGTTCGAGTTTTATATTACTTATATCCCGATTATTATTTTATTGTTTTTTTTCATTGCAAAGTACCGGTTCCCCCGGGAGTTACTTTACATCCTGATTCCTCTTCTTATAACCGGCTTAATGAATATCGTCCTTGGTAATAATACAGTCGGTAACTTCTTCAAAATATTCGTTAACGTAGCAGTAAATATTGTTTTTTACCGTTATGTAATGGAGTATTATGACTTCGATGTAAATAAAATATTTAAAATGTATTTACAGGGCAGTTATATTGTTGCAATTTTGGGTTTGATACAAGTTGCCTCGTTTGTATTACACATTGAACCGGGGTATAATTGGCGCGTATTTTTGCCTCTCAATAAATGGAATTTTCATATTGGGGGCTTATTGGGCATTCGTTTAAATAGCACGTTTACCGAACCATCTTATTTTGGGTCTTCCATTGCCCCTGCTTTTTTTATTGCAGCCTACGAACTCATTTTCAAGAAGAATCTGTTTTTAAACCGGACTAAGTGTATTGTTATAGTTGCAGCCTATATGCTTACTTTCTCATCACTGGCTTACATGGGTATTTTTATCACTATTTTATTATTTGCCTTAAACTTTGGAGTAGTACGTTATTTTTTTATTGCCATCCCAATTGCAATTATTTTGTATAATGCGGCTTATTCAAACGTAAAAGATTTCAGGGTACGGATCAATGGTATGAATGCGCTTTTTGTGGATGGAATAATTGAAAAAGAATTATCAGGAAATCTTTCCAAAGGGGCGCGGATGTACAGGGTAAGTAAAGTGCTTACAAAAATCCATGGTTCATCGTTTGTATTATATAATAATATGCATGTGGCTGTGCAAAATTTTAAACGAAATCCATTATTTGGAAGCGGCTTGGGTTCCCACGAATTGGCTTTCGAAAAATACAACTTAAATTATATGTTAGGAGGCATATACGATTTTAACGCACCGGATGCCAATTCAATGTTCTTACGGATTCTCTCAGAGCTAGGTATCATGGGAGTATTATTTACTTTCATGTTTATTTTTAAATTTTTTGTTTCGAAAAGCCTGGGTAAGAATGAAGATGAAACATATTGGCTTATATCAAATGCGATTCTTGTAATTATTTTTACTCAGTTACTGCGGCAAGGCAATTACACTTACAATGGTTTCATATTATTTGCATGGATGTATTATTATAATAATATGAGGTACAACGAATACGTCGCGAAACAAAGAGAAGAATTAGAAATGGCAGAAGCTGGCGGGAATCATGTAGCAGAAATTGCCATCCGAAACTGAGCGTGAACGTTTGTGCTTTGTAAAATAAATTATTTTCAAAAATATGCTGTTTAATTCTTTCGAATTTTTATATTTCTTTATAGTTGTTACGGCACTTTATTTTTTCCTTCCGCATAAAATAAGATGGATATTATTACTCGCCGCCTCTTGTTTTTTTTACATGTTCTTCAAGCCCGAGTACATTCTTATTTTAGCTTTCACTATTGTTATTGATTATTACGCGGGAATTTTTATTGAACAACAAACAGAGAAACGTAAAAAGAAAAAATATTTAATAATGAGTCTGATCGCCAACATTGGCGTTTTAGCGGTTTTTAAATATTATAATTTTATTAATGGGAATATTACTGGCTTGTGTAATTTGCTTGGATTTCAAAATACAATTCCCTACTTACATATTGTTTTGCCAATAGGATTATCGTTTCACACATTTCAGGCAATGAGTTATACCATTGAAGTGTACCGCGGTAAACAAAAAGCCGAAAAACATTTTGGAATTTATTCTTTATATGTAATGTTTTATCCGCAGTTAGTGGCCGGACCAATTGAACGCCCACAAAACATTTTGCCGCAGCTCCATAAAGAGAATAAATTCAGTTTTGATAATGCTTTATTGGGAAGTAATCTCATTATTATCGGTCTGTTAAAAAAAATGGTCGTTGCAGACAGGCTTGCCGTTTATGTTAATCAGGTGTATCATAATTTAGATACTTCTACAACTTTGTCAGCCTGGATGGCAGCCATTTTTTTCTCATTGCAAATTTATTGCGATTTTTCAGGCTATTCTGATATTGCACGAGGTACAGCAAAATTTATGGGTTATGATCTGATGTTGAATTTTGACAGACCTTATTTATCAAAATCAGTTACTGAATTCTGGACCCGATGGCATATTTCATTATCATCGTGGTTTAAGGATTATTTATATATTTCGTTGGGCGGCAACCGTGTTTCAAAACTAAAATGGTGCCGCAATATTTTAATTGTTTTTTTAATTAGCGGTTTGTGGCATGGCGCCAATGTTACTTTTATTATTTGGGGAGCGCTTCACGGAGTTTATGTTTTAATGGAATCGGTTTTACCAAAAATAACCGGACAATCACCGATTATAAAATTATTTGGACAATTAAAAGTATTTTTTCTTGTTACAGTTGCATGGGTGTTTTTCAGGGCAGCGAATATCGATGAAGCTCTTCATATGATAAGATTAATGTTCAGTGCAGATTTCTCTTTAAATTTAACTCAGTTAGCGGCCGGAAAAGGTCCGTTTAATTTAGCGTTGACTTTTTTAGTCATAGGTTTTTTAATGTTGGCTTATTTTTTACCAAGAGATATGCAATTCAAAAACATCAAGACAAATATTACTTTTTTAACCGCCACCTTATTTTTATTATTTATTTTAAGTAAAGATGCACAAGGAGAATTCATCTATTTCCAATTTTAGGAAATATGTAGTAAACATATTACTTCCTGTTCTGATTATGGTAGGAGTGATGGCAGCTGCATTTTGTTTTTTGTTTGAGAAATATATTATTCTTAGTAATAATAATTGCGGTGCTTACAAAATTAACCGTATCATTAATTTAAACGATCCTTATGAAATTCCTATTATTGGCTCATCCCGTGCGGAAGCAAGTTTCATTCCGGAAATTTTAGGCCCAAATTATTTTAATTATGGATTAGAAGGAACGCAAGAAAATGTAATGCTGTTTTTTATTGATCAGGAATGTAAAAAGAAAAATAAAAGATCACCTGTTATCATTGCAAATATTGATTTAGATGGCATCAATACGAAGACGGGTGACATAGCAAATTATTTATACAATTCGGGTAATGCGGATGTAAAAAAATTGCTTGGCGATAATTATAAATTACAATATTCAATTCCATTTGTGAAGTACGTTGGTCAATTCGAAAATTATTTACGTTACTATTTAAATAACAGGATGCAATTAACTAAATATTCAAAAGACGGAGCTTTTATAGATAAAACCGTATTGCCGCAAAAAATGATCGATGACCTGATTGAATACCGCCGTACGCATCAAGACGTTTTTTTGCATGAAGAAAGTTTAAAGAAAGAGTTTTTTAAAACGCTTAATGATAATAAGGACCGCTATTTTGTCTTTGTAGTGCCGCCTTATCATTCCTGCTATTTTACGAATTACAAAAACCCTGAAGATGCAAAGGCATTTTTGAATGAATTAAAAACCTTGTCAAACGTAAGAGTGTTTGATTTTAGCGGGATTCGTTATCCTGATAGTTTATTTATAAATACTACGCACTTAAATTTTGCCGGTGCAACCCGTTTTACCAAAGAGTTTAAAGATAGTTTGGCAACCGTAAAAATTGCTAATTTTAAGTAATGAAGATCCTAGTTCTATACGAAGAATTGGCACTGTACTTAATTAACGGCTTTAATGTTGCAGCCGAAAAAAATAATTGGGAGATCCTTATCATCAGCAAAAAAATAAATTCAGTTGCACCATTTAAATTTGATTCCGTTCATGAAAATATCACTATAAAAGAACGTGAAGCTTTTTCAGAAGAGCAATTGCTGTCTCTCGTAAAAGAATTTAAACCCGATCTTGTTTTTCTTGGCGGCTGGATTCATAAACCATATTTAAAAATTGTAAAATCTCTCAACGTAAAAACTGTTATTGCATTCGATAACCAATGGAAAGGAACTTTACGTCAGATTTTGGGTTGCCTTTATTTTAAACTGAATTTAAAAAAATACATTTCAAATGCTTTTGTGGCCGGACAAAAACAATTTGATTTTGCAAAACATTTGGGTTTTTCTGAATCCACTATCACGAAAGGTTTATATTGTTGTGATTTTTCTTTGTTCAGTTCATACTCCAAATTAAAAACACAAAAAGATTCAACTATTCCAAAACGTTTTTTATATGTGGGAAGATATGCTCATGAAAAAGGCATCGAAGATCTATGGAAAGCATTTATTCAGATGCAAACCGAAAATCCTTCTGATTGGGAATTATGGTGTCTTGGTAAAGGAAGTATGAGTCCGGTAGATCATCCGAAAATTAAACATTTTGGTTTTTTACAGCCTAATGAAATGGCCAATATCATTAAAGATACCGGGGTTTTTGTTTTGCCAAGTTTATTCGAGCCCTGGGGTGTTGTGGTGCACGAATACGCTGCTGCAGGTTTTCCTATCTTATGTTCTAACGAAGTGGGGGCTATAGATTCCTTTTTAGTCGAAAATAGTAATGGATTTACCTTTACAGCAGGGAATGTTGAGCAATTAAAGCAGAAATTGAATAAATTTACACTAATGCCCAATGCCGACTTAGTTTTGATGTCGCAAAAAAGTTTCGAATTAGCTTCAAAGCTAACTCCCGAAATTTGGGCCGATAAATTAATGAGGATTATAAATTTATGAGTCAGAAAAAAATATTAGTAACGGGTGGCGCAGGTAACATTGGCAGCGCTTTAGTGAAAGCACTTATCACCGATAAAAATAATTACGTTATCGTTGTCGATAATTTAAGTACCGGCGACCGTGAAAAATTACCTAAGCTGGATAACGCGAATTTTAAATTTGTGAAAGCGGATTGTAACAATTACCAGCAATTAGCGCCTATCATGTACTCTAATAATTTCGATTATGTTTTTCATTTTGCAGCTGTAGTTGGTGTACAGCGTACCCAACTTCATCCCATTTTGGTTTTAGATGATATTGATGGAATTAAAAATATTTTATCACTCTCCAAGAACTGCAGCGTTAAACACGTTTATTTTTCTTCTTCTTCTGAAGTTTACGGAGAACCGGTTGAGATTCCTCAAAACGAATATAAAACGCCTCTTAATTCACGTGTGCCTTACGCAGTAGTAAAAAACGTGGGCGAATGTTTTTTCAGAAGCTATTGGCAGGAATATCATTTACCTTATACGATCTTCCGTTTTTTTAATACTTACGGCCCGAACCAAAGCACTGATTTCGTAATTCCGCGATTTTTATCCTGCGCTCTTAAAGGAGAACCAATTACTATTTATGGCGAAGGCTCGCAAACAAGAACTTTTACTTACGTAGATGACACTATTGATACGATCATTAAAATTTTCAATGATAATTTACTGAACAATGATGTGATCAATATTGGGAGCGATAAATTAATAACAATACTTGATCTCGCAAAAGCGATCATTAAAATTTCAGAATCAAAATCACAGATACACTTTTTACCGCCTTTGGGGGAGGGAGATATGACGAGGCGTCAGCCGGATAATTCTAAAATGAAAGAAATATTGGCGCGAGATTTAAAATCATTGGAAGATGGTGTTAAAATATTAATGAATGATCCTTTGTTCCTGAAATTGATCAAGATCAAATAATATGTGCGGCATTGCAGGGTTTACAATAGCAAATGGTATCCCGATAGCTATCGGGACTAAAAAATATCAGCCTGTTATTACTGCAATGGTTGAATCTCTTAAACACCGCGGACCAAACGCACAAAATATCTGGAACAACGAAACAACTTATCTTGGTCATGCCCGTTTATCAATTATAGATCTGAGTGAAAGTGCAAATCAGCCGATGCACAGTAGTGATGGCCGTTATGTGATTATATACAATGGCGAATTGTATAATTACAAAGATCTGAAACTAGAATTGCAGCGCATGGCACAAGGCAATTCTAATTTACCTTATAATTTTAAAACCAATTCGGATACTGAAGTTATTTTAGCAGCTTACCAGCGTTGGGGTGTTGATTGTCTGAATAAATTTAACGGAATGTTTGCTTTTGCATTGTATGATACCCAGGAGAAAACTTTATTTATTGCACGCGACAGAGTAGGGATCAAACCGCTTTATTACGCTTACGTTAACGATCAATTGATCTTCGCTTCTGAAGTTCGTGCTATTTTAAGTTCCGGATTTGTAGAGCGTAAATTGAACCGTAATGCCATTAACGAATATTTTTTATATCAAACAGTTCACGCGCCTAATACAATTATAGAAGAAGTAAAAATGTTAATGCCCGGACATTATATAATAATGAAAGATGAAGATGTAACAATTAAAAAATACTGGGACTTAAATAATTTTACGTCCGTGTCAAACAATTTAGATTACAACCAGACTTGCGCGAAGACGAAAGAATTATTATTCCAAGCGGTGGAGAGGAGATTAGTTGCTGATGTACCTTTTGGTGCATTTTTATCGGGAGGAATTGATTCGAGTGCCGTTGTTGGAATAATGAGTAAGATGTCATCAAAGAAAGTGGAAACATTTAATGTATCTTTTGACGAAGGTGAATTTTCAGAAGCAAAATATGCAAAAAAAATAGCGAAAGAATTCGGAACCGATCATCACGAAATAAAATTATCTCCCAAGGATTTTTTAGATCAATTACCTGAATCGTTGAATGCTCTTGATCATCCGAGTGGCGATGGTCCGAATACTTATGTTGTTTCAAAAGCCACGAAGCAAGCCGGAATTACAATGGCTTTGTCAGGTTTAGGTGGTGATGAAGCGTTTGCAGGTTACGATGTATTTAAACGAATGACGGAAATAAATAAAAAAAATTATTTAAATATGTTTCCGGCCTGGATGCGGAAAATGCCGGCATCAGTTTTGAAAGCAAAAAATAAATCAATTGCAGGAGATAAGATCTACGAAGTGCTCGGACAAGAGAAAGTAAATGTAGCTACGGCTTATCCTATTTCACGGAAAGTATTTTCTGAGGATCAGATCAGCGATCTTTTAAAAGATAATTTGAAAAATAATTTGGTTGCTATGGTAAATGGTATTAAGAAAACTGATGGAGAACACTTATTGTCTTATGTTTCTTCATTGGAGATCAATACCTATATGCAAAATATCTTACTACGTGATACTGATCAAATGAGTATGGCAGTGGCTTTGGAAGTACGGGTGCCATTTTTAGATTATAAATTATTAGAATTTGTTTTAGGAGTGAAAGATGAATTCAAATATCCTTCAACACCAAAAAAATTATTAATTGACTCATTGGAAGGTTTATTACCAAATGAAATTGTGAACCGTCCGAAAATGGGTTTTACATTGCCCTGGAAGGATTGGATGAAGAACGAACTGAAAAGTTTCTGCGAACAAAACATAAATTCATTGTCAAAACGTGATTTTGTAAATGCTGAAGCTATTTTAAATCTTTGGCAGCAATTTTTAAAAGATGATGCAAGAGTTTCCTGGTCGCGGGTGTGGCATTTAGTTGTATTGGAGAATTGGTTAACGAAAAATAAGATTAATTGACAAAAAAGAACATAGCGGTTTTAATTGATTGGTATTTGCCCGGTAACAAAGCAGGCGGACCGGTGAAATCAGTTTATTCCATGTTGAATTTATTGAAAAATGAATTTAATTTTTTTGTCATCACTACCAATTGCGATCTGGGTTCAAAAACACCTTATAAAAATATTAAAGCCGATACTTGGGAAAGCCATAATGATATTCCTGTTTATTATTTTTCGAAAGAGAAATTGAAATCAAAAAATATTTTGGATGTAATTAATGGTGTGGATCCTGATATTATTTATTTGAATAGTTTTTGGTCGTACAATTTTTCATTGTTGCCATTACGATTTAAAAAAGCCGGTAAAATAAAAGCTGAAATTGTTTTGGCGCCACGCGGCATGTTAGGAAAAGGTGCTTTATCCATTAAGCCAGTAAAAAAGAAATTATTTTTATCGCTTATTAAATTCATCGGTCTTCATTCTAAAACTATTTTTCATGCAACAAATACTGAGGAAGAAAAAGAAATTAAGAAAGTATTAAGAAAAGCGGATGTAAAAATTGCAGCCAATATAAATTCGACATCGTTAGTTGAGAAAAGAACAATTACTAAAGAAGTTGGAGAGTTGAAATTATTCTATTTATCGCGCATCGCGAAAGTAAAGAATCTTCACTATGCTTTGGAAATTTTAAATAAAATAGAAACTAAAGGAAAAATCACCTATGATATTTATGGCTCTTTAGAAGATAAAGTTTATTGGAACCAAAGCGAAACCATCATAAAAAAACTTCCCAAAAATATTTCTGTAAATTATAAAGGCGATTTGAGTTTTGAGGAAGTTCAGCCAATGATCGGCAAATATCATTATTTGTTTTTACCAACCCTAAATGAAAATTTCGGACACAGCATTTACGAAACCTTAATGAGTGCTTGTCCGGTTATTATTAGCGACACCACACCTTGGAATGAAGTGAACGAAGAAAGCTGTGGTTTTGCAATTTCACTAAAGGATAAGCAAGAATTTGAAAACGTAATAAAAAGTCTTGTTTCATTTGATGACGACCTCTATAAGTATATGTGCCAAAATAGCATTATCTTTATGAAGGAAAAAATTAATACGGATACCGATCTAAAAGCATATAAAGCATTATTTGCATGAGTGATAAACCAAAAACTGATCTGTCTAAATTTAAAAACACCTGGTTTAAAGTGGGCGCTAATCCTGTCAAATTATATTTATGGTATTGCGCAAAGGAATTATTTATTCATTCTGCTTTTCCGTGCAATGGTTTCCGCAGGTTTATTTTATGTTTGTTTGGAGCGAAAATCGGTAAAGGAGTTATTTTAAAACCGCATGTCATTATAAAATTCCCATGGAACTTAACCATTGGCAATAATGTTTGGATAGGTGAGAATGTTTGGATCGAAAACCAAGCTCAAGTCACCATTGAAGATAATTGTTGTATCTCACAACGCGCGATGCTTATTACCGGCAACCACGATTACCGCAAACCGACTTTCGATTTAATAATTGGTGAAATAATCATGAAAGAAGGCGCTTGGCTTGGTGCTGATGCAAAACTATGCCCGGGTACAATTATGCAATCTCATTCTATTGTAACCGTTGGTTCTGTTGCCTCCGGAATTCTTGAACCTTACAGTATTTATCAGGGAAATTTAGCGGTGAAGATCAAGGATAGGAAGATGGAATCTTAAGCACCAACCAACTCAACTTCCTTCCCCATCTTCGGAAACTTCCATTTATAATTCTTCGCAGAACTTTTTGTCCACTTAAAGAAATTACCCATGTTCATGGTGTGTTTGTAATCGTGAAGGGTGAGTAAAATAAAAAAGACGTAAATTAATTTTGGATTATTGCTGCGGTTTAAAATTAAAATGGTGAACATGGTAATTCCCAGATCTCCAAAATGTCCGAACTCAATTGCATCTTTTAAAGCTTGATCAGGCACGCGAATGGCAAAGCCGTGATTTTTTGTTAAGCCTTCCACAATTCCTCCTGTCCATGGTTTAAAAGTAAATTCTCTTTTATTAGTAATGAAACCGATTCCTTTAGGAAATAACACAGATAAAAACACCCGCTGCGATCGCAATTTTTTCGCGATCTTTTTCAGATCTTCATCTGTCACATTCACATTCGCTTCGGCTTGCATGTGCTTCTCCACTTTTCCTTTGATCCATTCAGGATCGTGATTATAATTTTCCGGTTTTATAAAACTCGTTTTAAAAGTATTCAGATCTAATTTAGAATAGGGCGGAAGTAATTTTGTTTTCTTTGCTTTCCATCCTTTATTAATATCATCATAAGTAACTTTGTATTCATTTGCCCAAGCCGAATCCGGACGGTAAAAAATAACTTGTGATGCAAAGGGAATGAAATAATCTGCATTCAGTACATCCACAATTCCATTTAAATAATCGATATATTTAGATTTATCTTTTAAGGAAACATATTCACTGTCTTTTCTAAAACTATTTACAATACTAGCAGGTGAATAACTGCTCAATACAATAATTTTTTTACCGCTCATATTCTTTGCAATAAATTCCTGCAACTGTTTTAATTGCGATTTTGTAGGTTTAGCGTCGTTCAAATTAATGATAACGGCTTTTGGCGTATCAATAATTAAACAACTGTCATCATTCAAAAGCGGAATACTTAATATGGAAATAGTTTCCTCCAACTTATGCCAGGTAAAAGGCTTTAAAGATCTGGCCTTATTACCTTGTTCAGCCAAAAAAGAACTGATGTTATCTTGTGGTAAAAGCGGCGAAATATAAATAGGATTTTTACCTAATTTCCGAATGCTGGCGGTATGAAAATGATCGGGATGCTCGTGTGTTATGTAACAATATTTCACATCAGAGAGTTCTGCCAATTGCGCCTCAGAAGGATAGTTCTGAAGCCACCAACTCCTCCAATAAACTGATCCAATTAACCAAGGGTCGGTCAATAAAATGGCCTTATTTTGGTTGTTTTTTATAACCAAACTAGCATGTCCTATCGTTTCAATTACCATAACAGAGCAAAAATACATATTT
>DATMPR010000094.1:0-12776 GCA_035567575.1 Bacteroidia bacterium | reverse complement strand
TTAATTTTTTAAAGCTGCAGTAGCAGTAGGCAGCAGCAGTTTAGGCAAAAACTTTTCAGGGTTATCCGCCATGCTTCCTAACATTCTTCCTACTTCTTCATAATCTTTAAATAGTTTATTTCTTGTTTTTGAATCAATATAATTACAATCTCTGGCGTAATCAAGCCAAATTTGTGTTTCAGTACATTCTGCATCAGCATCGGTCATTTTACTGCTAAAATGTTTAGGATATTTTCTTTTCCTATAACCTTCACCAATATTAACACTTACTGATCTGGATGATCTTCTTATCTGGTCAGTTAGTGAATAGGTTTCTTCTTTCGGAAAAGATTTAGAAATTTCAAAAATTTCTTTTGCCAAATGGTAAGCCATTTGATAAACTTTTAAATCTCTATATCCTCTTTCCATTTGTCTTTATTTTTTTACTGCTTCCTGCAACTGCCGCTGCCTACTTTTTTTGTAATGACTTTGCGATCTGTCCAAGAATATTATCGGCTGTAATTGGTAATCCATTATAATTTAAAACAGAAATTAATTTAGTTGGATTAATTCCTAATTCGATCATCAATAAACTTCTCATTTGCGCATCGCGGTTTTGCTCGATAACAAAAATGCGTTTATGCGAATTAATAAAATCTTCAACTGTTTTATTGAATGGGAATGATCTGATGCGGATGGCGTCAACCGGTTTTCCCTGCTCATTTAAAATATCCATTGCTTCTTCAGCAGCGTATTCTGATGTTCCGAAGAATAAAATTCCGTTCTCAGATTTATTTGTTTTCTGATATACATGCGGAGTGGGCACCATTTTTTTTGCGGTATGCCACTTTCTGATCAATCTGTCCATATTACGTTGATACGATCCGCTGTCTTCGGTGTAAACTGCATATTCATCGCGGGAAGTACCGCGAGTAAAAAAAGAACCTTTGGATGGATGTGTTCCCGGAATAGTTCGGTAAGTAATACCATCTTTATCAACATCAAGATACCGGCCAAATTTTTCAATTTTTTCAAGAGCTGCTGCATCTAAAACTTTTCCGCGTTTGTATTCGCGTTTATCATTCCAATTTAATGGAGGCGACATGTGATCGTTCATTCCTAAATCAAGATCAGTCATTATAATCACAGGAGTTTGTAATTCTTCTGCGAGATCAAATGAATCAGCTGTCATTTCAAAACATTCTTTAGGAGTAGATGGAAATATTAAAACATGTTTTGTATCACCATGTGAAGCGTAAGCAGCTTCTAAAACATCTGATTGCTGTGTTCTTGTTGGCATTCCGGTTGAAGGACCGGTACGCTGCACATCAATTAATACAACAGGAATTTCAGCAAAATAAGCAAGACCTAAAAATTCGTTCATTAGGGATAAACCCGGTCCGCTTGTTGCGGTAAAAGAGCGGGCGCCATTCCAGTTCGCACCAATTGCCATACCAATTGCGGCTAATTCATCTTCGGCTTGTACTATTGCAACATTTTTTTTGCCGGTAACTTTATCGGTTCGGAATTCAGCTGCGAATTCGCCGAATCCTTCTACAACCGAAGTGGAAGGAGTAATAGGATACCATGCAGCAAAAGTTGCGCCGGCATAAACTGCGCCTAAACCGCAAGCTGCATTTCCTTCCATCATGATCCAGTCTTTAACAAGATCACGTCGTGAAACACGAATGTCTAACGGGTATTTGAAATTTGCTTTAACGTAGTCAATTCCTAATTGTAACGCTTTTACGTTTGATGGAATTAATTTTTCTTTTCCTTTAAACTGTTCGGCTAAAAGCCCTTCCATTACACTAAATTCAATATCTAATAAAGCAATTAATGCCCCGACATAAACTATGTTCTTGAATAATTGACGCTGTCTTGCATCTGTATAAGCCTCGTTACACATTTGCATTAACGGAATACCAATGTAATTAATATCAGCACGGTGATATTGGGAATGCAAAGGCTTTGAACTATCGTATAAAAAGTAACCGCCTTTTTTTACGGCGTTAACATCGCTAAGCATGCTTTGCGGATTAACAGCAACCATTAGATCAATTCCTTCACGGCGACCCAAGTAACCTTTTTCGTTTACACGAACTTCGTACCAGGTTGGCAAGCCTTGAATGTTTGAAGGGAAAATATTTTTTGGAGTTACAGGAATTCCCATCCTGAAAATAGCTTTTGTAAATAAAAAATTAGCACTTGCAGAACCTGTTCCGTTAACGTTTGCAAAACGAACTACAAAATCGTTTACTTTACTTGCCGGTTTCTTGTCAACAGCTTTAACAACTTTCAATACAGTTTTCGTGCTAAGTTTTTTGACAACTTTTTTAGTTGCGCTTTTAGTTACTTTTTTGGTTGCCTTCTTTGCAGCTTTCTTAAATATTTTCTTTTTTAATGTTTTTGACATTCCGAATGTGTTTTAGTTACGTTATAGAAGAATTTTTGCATATCCCATGCTGATGTTGGACAACGTTCCGCGCATAAACCACAATGCAAGCACACGTTCTCGTCTTTTATCATTACCCTTTTTGTAGGAAGTACATCCGATACATAAATATCCTGGGTTTTATTTTTAGCAGGCATTTTTAAAGAAGCACGCAGGTCGCTTTCTTCTTCTAAATTTTCGCCAAAGGTGATACAAGCTGTCGGACAAACATCCATACAAGCATCACACTCAATACATTTTGATTCGGTAAAAACAGTTTGTACATCGCAATTTAAACAACGTTCTGCTTCTTTAAATCCTGTAAGCCGGTCAAAACCTAATTCAACTTCTTTTTTTCTATTAGTAAGAGTTAATTTTTTATCAGCTTGCGGAACCACATATCTTAGATCACTTGCAACTTCACTATCATAGCTCCACTCGTGAATTCCCATTTTCGCGCTAACTAAATTCACCATTGGGGCAAGACGCTGATTTAAATCAATGCCTTGACACAAATTATTTATGGAAACCGCTGCCTGATGACCGTGAGCTACCGCTGTAATTACATTCTTTGGTCCCCAAGCTGAATCACCGCCAAAAAACACTTTTGGATTAGTTGATACAAACGTTTTTTCGTTTACGGTTGGCATTTCCCATTTGTCAAATTCAATTCCCAGATCGCGTTCGATCCAAGGGAAAGCATTTTCCTGTCCAACCGCAATCAGAACATCATCAGCTTCGAAAAAAACATCAGGTCCGCCAACAGGAACTAATTTTCTTTTCCCGCCTTCGTAAACCGCGGTTACTTTTTCGAAGGTCATTCCTGCTAATTTTCCATTCTCAATTACAAATGATTTTGGAACGTGGTTATCAATGATGGGAATATCTTCATGCGCGGCATCCTCTTTTTCCCAAGGTGAAGCTTTCATTTCTGCAAAAGGAGAACGCACAACAACCTTTACCTCGGTGCCGCCTAAACGGCGCGCTGTACGGCAACAATCCATCGCGGTATTTCCGCCGCCTAAAACAATAACTTTTTTACCAATTTTATTTGTGTGTTCGAAAGCAACGCTTCCTAACCAATTAATTCCGAGATGAATATTTGCATCACCTTCTTTGCGGCCGGGCAGATCCGGCAGATCTCTTCCGCGCGGTGCTCCGGTTCCAACAAAAACGGCGTCATAATCTTTGCTCAACACTTCTTCTTTCATGCTTTTTACGTAATGATTGAAGTGTGTGTGAATTCCCAGATCTAAAATATAATTTACTTCTAACTCTAAAACTGTTTCAGGTAAACGGAAAGAAGGAATTTGACTGCGCATAAATCCGCCGCCTTTTTTTTGTTCATCGAATAAATGTATTTCATATCCAAGTGGTGCTAAATCGCGGGCAACAGTTAGTGAAGCCGGACCTGCACCAATTAAAGCAACTTTTTTACCATTCGGTTTGAAAGGGCCTTGCGGCATTAAATTTTTTACATCGTCTTTGTCAGCATTATCAGCGGCAACGCGTTTAAGCCTGCAAATTGCAACAGGTTCTTCTTCAACGCGGCCACGCCGACAAGCAGGTTCGCAAGGACGATCACATGTACGACCTAAAATTCCCGGGAAAACATTGGAGTCCCAATTAACCATATACGCTTCGGTATATTTTCCGGCTGCAATTAAGCGGATATACTCAGGAACAGGTGTATGTGCCGGACAAGCAAATTGACAATCGACAACTTTATGAAAATATTCCGGGTCTTTTATATCTGTAGGTTTCAAGGTAAAAAGTTTTAGTTATTTAAGGAATAAATAGGTTAAAATTTAGAGTCCCAAATATGGAAATTATTGTACGTAATTCCAAGAAATTAAAAAGAAATATTAAGCGATAAAAAACAAGGTTTTGGAAGCAGAAAAAGGAAGTATAAGGGTAAAGTCTGAGAGTATAAGTTTAAAATATTATTATGCCCAAAAATTGTAATAATTGAACCACTGGTGAGGATATTGCTTTACACGGGCTTCCAACTCTTTAACATACCTGTCGAGCATGAATTTACAAGCTTCCTCAACCTCTTTTTCTCCTCTCGCTCTTGGAACCTGAATGGGTTCCGTAGAATAGAATTTATAGGTATTTGAATTTTCTTTATTGGCAAAAACGATGCATAAAGGCACTCCGAATTTTGCGGCCATTATAAAAGGTCCCGCAGGAAATTTAGCCGGACGCCCAAAAAAATTGGCTATTAATGTTTTGGTTCCCTCACGATAGCGATCCCCGTGCATAACTAATAATTCGTTATTGGTAAAAGCATGGTGTAATTCTATAATATGACTTTTTGTTTCTTCGTTAATTGCAATGATCTTTATTTTTTTCTGAGTCATTACACTACTCATGTATTCTTTAATATTGGCTTTTTCATTCTCATACATAAGAATATTAAAACCTGTATTTAAGCGGTTTAATCCCTGGCCTGCAATTTCCCAATTACCGGTGTGGGCGCTAATTAAAATACCGCCTTTGCCTAATTCGGCAATTTTATCGAGTACATGTCCGTTTTCGTGAATGATATTAAATTTAGTTTTTATACCTGCCATGGTGGCTACTTTGTCGAGAAGAGTTTGTCCGAAAATGTAATTGTTTTTATAAACGGCCCAAAATGCTTTCGATCTTGAATAGCCATGTGCTGTTTTCAAATAATTTCGGATGTGTTTGTTTTGTTTGCTGAAGAAAAAATAATAGGTGGAAACTATGCGTAAAAAAAAATAAGTAGGTGATAGACCGAAAGTATTTAAGAAGAAAACAAAGATCTTATAACCTAAAATTTTGGCTTTTGATTGACCGTCCCATTGGGGAGATTGTTTTTTCACCTTTTTAAAAGGGATAAATAAAATTAAGCTACTTCTTTCGCTTTTTCCTGAATTTTATTGTAACAGTAATTATAAAAATCGTCGAAAGTATGGATGTTTACAAAGTCTTCACCTTTTACTTTGAAACCGAAATTGCTTTCAATAACAACTACAAGATCAACATAGTCTAAACTATCCAGATCTAAAGTTTCACGCAAATTTGCATCTCCTGTAATTTTAGCTCCATCTACCTCAAACTCTTCGGTAAAAAAGGCCATACACTTCTCAATAATTACTTCCTTAGTCATGTGAAAAAATTCAAATAAAGCGCAAATTTAGACAAATTTCTTGATAATCAAGGTAGAATTTGTGCCTCCGAAGCCAAAACTATTTGATAATACGGTATTTACAGCTTGTTGCTTGGTTTTAGCTATGATATTTAGCTTAGCTGAATCCTCGTCCGGGGTTTCAAAATTGATATTTGGGGCTATAAAATCGTTTTGCATCATAAGTAAAGAATACACAATTTCGCTGGCTCCTGCCATCCAACATTCGTGTCCTGTCATTGATTTTGTGGAACTTACAGGGGTTTTAATATCACCAAAAAGTTTATCAATAGCTTGTGCCTCAGTTTTATCGCCTCCGGGTGTTGAGGTGGCATGTGCGTTTATATAATCTATGTCTTTTGCCATTAAACCCGCATCTTTTATTGCCATGGATAAAGAACGGACTTGCCCATCCACACTCGAATTTGAAATATGCTCTCCATTAGAAGAAAAACCATATCCAACCACTTCGGCTAAAATTTTCGCACCGCGTTTTTGTGCTGATTCTAAACTTTCTAATATAACGGTCGCTCCCCCTCCGCTTGGCACTAAACCATCGCGGTCTTTATCAAAGGGACGGGATGCTTTTGTTGGTTCGTTTTCACGGATCGAAAAAGCGCTTAATCCGTCAAATGCACCAAAAGTATAATCATTTACTTCCTGCGCACCGCCGCAAATAATATGATTTTGTAATCCCCACTTTATCATTAAATAACCCATGCCTATAGAATGCGAGCCGCTTGCACATGCAGCTGAAAGAGTATAATTTATACCCTTTAATTTATACATGGTAGAAAGATTCATCGTAACAGTACAATTCATGGTTTGAAAAATTGCGCCTGATCCTAATAAAGTTGTATCTCTTTTTAAACGAATGGTATCGATGGCATCCATGGTTGCTTTTGCAACGCTGTCGTTACCATAAATAATTCCGACTTCATTTTTTTCTAAAAAATCCATATCGATGCCTGCCATTTTTAATGCGGGATCGGTAGCCATGTAAGCAAATTCTGCGGGTTCGTGCATACCAACACGCATGCGGCGATCGATAACACCTTTTAATTGCGGGCGTTCAACGATCCCGCTGAGAGCAGAACGGTAACCCATTTCTTTTCTTGCAGGAATAAATCCAATACCTGATCTGCCTTCGAATAAAGAGTTTTTTACATCCTCAAGATTTTTTCCGAGACAAGACCAAATTCCAATTCCTGTTATTACTACTCTGTTCATTTTATTAATTGTGAGATGGTGAGTATGCGATTTAGCGAGTTAAAGATGGTAATTTTTAGATAATTCACCAACTCATAATTCACATTTCGCTAACTATATAATCCTCCGTTCACTGAAATTACCTGCGCTGTTATATAAGAAGCCTCATCAGAAGCTAAAAAGCCAACAACATTTGCAACTTCTTCTGCTTCGCCAAAACGCTGCATGGGAACCATTGCTTTTAATTGTGCTTCGGGTAAACTTGCCGTCATATCAGTTTTAATAAAACCGGGCGCAACAGCATTTACTGTAATACCACGTTTAGCAACTTCTTGTGCCAATGCTTTTGTTGCTGCAATTACCGCACCTTTTGATGCTGAATAATTTGTTTGTCCGGGTAACCCTTTTAAACCTGATAAAGAAACAACATTTACAACACGGCCTTTTCGTTTATGCAACATATCTTTCACTACCAGGCGTGACACGAAATAAAAACCATTAACCGCAATATCCATTACGCGATGCCAGTCTTCCGGATTCATTAACACCATTAAATTATCTTTATTAATGCCGGCGTTATTTACTAAAACGGTAATGGGTTTATCTTTTTGTGTTTCGATCCAGCCGCCAACCGCTTTGTCAACTGCTTCCATATTGCTAACATCAAATTTCATCAACACAGCATCAACACCTTTTGCTTTTACAGCTTCTTGTGTTTTTTTTGCTTCATCATCATTTGATGTATAATTAATAAGAATGTTGTAGCCCATTTCGGCAAGCTTAATGCAACATGCTCTTCCAATACCGCGTGAACCGCCTGTAACTAATGCGTACGACATATTTAAATATTTTTAGTTTTTAATTAAATTAAAATTTCTTTCCGTTACATAATCTGTCACCCTGAGCTTGCCGCAGGGTCATAATACTTCTATATGGTTGTAAAAAATGTGATCCCTGACTGCTTTTATTTCTTTGTATTTAATGTGGTCTTCCTTAAAACAAGGAAACACTTTGCGTAAACTTTTATAAACTTCTTTTGATCTTGTAGATAATTTATCTTCAATTTTTAAATAATCAATAGCTTGCAAAATGGTCATCCATTCAATTGCTAAAACTTCGTAACTGTTTAAAATTACTTTTTTACAAATTAATGCAGCGTTAGTTCCCATGCTGACAATATCCTGATTATCATTATTGCTTGGAATACTATGGATATACATTGGATTGGATAACATTTGATTTTCTGCGGTTGTGGATGTTGCCGTAAATTGTACTCCTTGCATGCCTAAATTTAAACCTAATGTACCATGATTTACAAATGGTGGTAAAATATTATTGAGTTTATCGTTCATCAAAAAATTTAATTGACGTTCGGCAAGCATCGATAATTTAGTAATGGCAATTTTTAATTTATCCATTTCGAGGGCAACATAATCGCCGTGAAAATTACCGCCGTGATAAACATTTTTACGCTCCCAATCTACAATTGGATTATCATTAGCAGAATTGATCTCGTTAATCAAAATTTCTTTAGCATAAATTATTGTATCAACAATTGGACCCGCGATCTGTGGTACACAACGGATCGAATAATATTCCTGCATTTTTTCAACTAACACATCTACTTCCACTTTTTGATTGTAGTGATGTTCCTCACGTTTTTTTACGAGCTTGCTATCTGCTAAAGTTTCACGAATGGCCTTTGCAACAGCGTTTTGTCCGTAATGATGTTTTACTTCATTGAGCGGAGTAGAGTAATGGTCATCAAAACTTTTTACAATTTCCATTATTACAGATGAGGCCATTATCGACCAGTTCACCAAATTCTCGGCGTAAATAACATTCAGCACGCCAATGCCGCTCATTGCTGAGGTGCCGTTCATGATCGCTAATCCTTCGCGGATATGAATTTCCATTGGTGTAATTCCTTCTTTTGCAAAAACATCTTTGGTTGATTTTATTTCACCATTATGGTAAGCGTCACCTTCACCGATCAATGTTAAAGCTAAATGCGCTAATTGCACCAGATCGCCGCTTGCACCCAAACCGCCATGCTCATAAATAACCGGTGAAATATTTTTATTGATAAGTGTTTTTATCAGGATCAACGCATCGGGATGAATTCCGGCGTAACCTTGCAACAAAGTATTTAAACGTGCAAGCATTACAGCTTTACAATCTATTTCTGGAATGGGATTGCCTGCGCCCGAACAATGACTGCGTATAAGATTGTATTGTAGTTTTATCTGATCATCATGGTTAATACGGTATTGTGCCATTGGACCAAAACCTGTATTAATGCCGTAAATTAATTTTTCGCGGGTAAATTCTTTTAAGAAATAATAACTGCGGTAAACTTTACGAAGTGTATCTTCATCAATGTCCAATTGTATATTGTTGATCAGAACTTTATAAAAGTCATCCGCCGAAATCTTTTTATCACCGATCTTTACCATAATTTACGCAAGAATACAATATTACAAAATTTGAGCATTTTAGCCACTTAAAAATAAGTTTTTTTTAGGGAGAAGGTGAAATAGCTCTGAAAACCATTAAAATCAGGCCTCTTCCATTTCAAAGATTTTGCCCAGAGTATCCTGATTTTTTTCTTTTATTATTTTACGCTTTAAACTGAGTTTTGGTGTAAGCTCACCTGAATCAACCGACCATTCTTTGTTTAAGATCTCACAGCGTTTTAATTGTTCAAATGGCGCGAGTGTTCTATTCATTTGTTTGATGTGTTCGTATATTAATTTCTTTAGATCTTCGTGCGAACTCATCTCTGCATTGCCTTTCCATTCAATACTATTTGATTTGCAGTATTCTTTAAAGTTAATGAAGTTTGGGATGATCAATGCCGAAGCAAATTTTTGCCCTTCTCCAATTACCATACATTGCTCAATGTATTTGCATTCTTTTAATTTATTTTCGATTGCTAAAGGAGCAATGTATTTGCCGGCGCTTGTTTTAAAAATTTCTTTTATGCGATCGGTAATTTTTAAAAATTTACCTTCTACAAATTTCCCGACATCACCTGTATGGAACCAACCGTCTTTATCAAAAACTTCAGCGGTAGCTTCCGGATTTTTGTAATAGCCCATCATCACGCTTTTTCCTTTCACTAAAATTTCTCCGGTTTCATCATCAATTTTTACAGTAACCCCATCAATTAGCGGACCACAAGTTCCTATGCGGATATTATCTTCACCAAAGCGGTTTACGCTCACAACAACACATGTTTCAGTTAAACCATAACCTTGTAAAACTGTAATTCCTGCGCATAAAAAAACGCGTTCGAGTTTTGGATTTAAGGCTGCGCCACCCGATGCCAGACAAACTAATTTACCGCCAACTGCATCGCGCCACTTGTTGTAAACTAATTTATCAAGCAGTTTGCGTTGCAATTCATAAACAAAACCATTTGCGCCATTTACTTCGTATTGTTCGGCAATTTTTATACTCCAATCAAATAAATATTTTTTTAAACCGCTTAATTTTTCTCCTGTCGAACAAATTTTTTCATAAACACGTTCAATTAGCCGCGGTACAGAAACAAACATTTGCGGTTGTATTTCTTTTAAGTTATCGCCAATGGTTTCAAAACCTTCTGCAAAATAAACGGAGATGCCTTTGTATAAATAAAGTGTGATGAGCATTCGTTCGTAAACATGGTTTAGCGGTAAAAAACTCAACGCTCTCCACTTACTTTCAAAAGGAGCAAAGTCCTGACAATCGGTTACGTTTCTTACTAAATTTTCGTGAGAGATCATTACTCCTTTGGGCATACCGGTTGTACCGGAAGTATAAAGTATGGTTAACAGATCGTTTGCAGTGATTGTTTTTTTTATGGTTTTAACTTTTTCCGTCAAGGGATTTTTTTTCGCTTCTTCAATAAAATCATTAAAATTTTGCAAGCCATCAATTTTATCAAAAGCGATGATGTGTTTAACGGTTGGAATTTCCGATTCCATTGCAGACAGTTTTGCATAAATTTTTTTATCGGAAATAAAAACCGCTCTTACTTCAGCGTGATTTAATATAAATTTTAAATCGTGATCACTTGCAGTTGGAAAGATGGGAACAGTAACAATACCGGTTTGCTGACAGCCATAATCGGCAAATATCCATTCGGGACGGTTATTAGAAATAATGGCAACTTTATCATCTTTTCTTAATCCTAAATTTAATAAACCATAGCTAGCCCAATTGCTGTAATTTATAAAATCAATACTGCTGTATTTTTTCCATTGTTTATTTTCTTTACCGCACAGTAAATCATCTTTTTTATAAACTGTTTTGTGTAAGTCTATAATATCAAAAACCCGCGTAATTTCCATTTTAGTAAGAGTAATCAAATGTAATGTTTTATAACATTTAACAAATAAAAAAGTGTAAAAATTAATCAAATGCAAATTAAGCATTATTAAAAGTAAATTTTTAGTAATTTTAGAATCAAATTTAATTATGATAGTAGTTACAGGTGCAGCCGGTTTTATAGGAAGCTGTTTGGTTGAAAGACTGAACCAAGAAGGAATTAATGATCTGATTCTTATTGATGATTTTTCACATCCTGAAAAAAAAGCAAATTATTCAACAAAAAAATTCTCTGAATTAATTGAACGTTCAGAATTTATTAATTGGTTTAAAACGAATGCCGGTTCCGTAAAATATGTTTTTCATATTGGCGCACGAACTGACACAACTGAATTCAATAAAAGTATTTTTGACGAACTCAATGTAAATTATTCAAAAGCCATTTGGGAAATATGTTCAAAAAACAATATTGGTTTAATTTATGCATCATCGGCCGCTACTTATGGTTTAGGTGAATTTGGTTATGATGATGATGAATCAAAGATCTCACAATTAAAACCATTGAACCCTTATGGGGAAAGTAAAAATGATTTTGATAAATGGGCCCTTCGTCAAGCTCAGGACAACAAACAAACGCCGCCTAACTGGTACGGTTTTAAATTTTTTAATGTGTACGGTCCTAACGAATATCATAAAGGCAGAATGGCCTCGGTGATCTTCCATTCTTATAATCAGATAAATGAAAAGGGATCTGTGAAATTATTCAGAAGTCATAATCCAAAATATAAAGATGGCGGACAATTACGCGATTTTGTTTATGTGAAAGATCTGGTGGACGTAATGTTGTTCACATACAAAGCGAAAATTAAAAATGGCATTTATAATTTAGGAAGCGGTATGGCACGTACGTTTTTAGATCTTGCAAACGCTACATTTAAAGCCCTGAACAAAGAACCTAAAATTGAATTTATTGATACGCCAATTGACATCCGGGATAAATACCAGTATTTTACGGAGGCAAATATGAAAAAATTAATTTCAGCCGGGTATAAAAAACCATTTACAAGTTTGGAAGACGGCGTAAAAGATTATGTTCAGAATTATTTACTTGGACACAGATATTTTTAATTAACTAGTTATTTCTCCCAACTCCGAACTAATTACTCCCAACTCTAAGCCATGTTTTGTTTCCTGATCTTAATTGCATCAGAAAAAGAGATCGTGTGAATTTTTGAATCGAGCCATGCATAAAAATTAAAATATTCGAGGGCGTTTCTTTCGTACGGATCTTTAAATACGTTTTGCATTTCTTCTTTAAATTTTACAAATGAATTAAGTTGTTTGCCATCTCGTTTTGACAAAGCAATTTTTTTAAAGTGTTCTAAAAATAAAATTTCGAATTGATATTTGTTATCTAAGCCTTCAACAAAACGATGCGTTGATTTGTAAATATAAGGAAGCAGATCATCGTTACCCAATTCAAAATGAATAATTAAATTAATAAGTTTCGAAACGCGGATGATATCCTGACGCAATTCAGAATAATTAGAGTTAATAATTTTATTTACCCAGTGTAAAGCTTTACTATATTCGCCAACACCAAAATAAACCATTGTAATTACATGGTAAATACGAAGCAATTCCTCTTCATTGATTTTTGCTTCATATTTTTCTAAACCTTTTATT
>DATMPR010000093.1:0-6399 GCA_035567575.1 Bacteroidia bacterium | reverse complement strand
CCAGCTTTAGGGCTGCAACCAGGAGTAACAGTATCAGAACCTGCAATTGCTAAATTTAAAGTAGCGGTTGATTGACAATTTGTTAACGTATCCTTACAAACAGCTGCACAGGTAGTAATTGAAATTGCTTGTGAACTTGAGTTTGTACCAACTGAGTTCGTAGCCATACAGGTGACTGTATAAGCACCGGCTGAAGCAAAGGTGATCATTGGTGATGTAGCGGTATTGCTAGGATTGTATGTAACGCCAGCAGAAGGAACAGTTGACCATAAATATGTTGGAGTTGGAACGCCGGTTGAAGTATTTGTAGTTGATACGGCAGCTCCGCTACATCCCGAAGAAGGAACGCTAAAACTAGATACCGGTCCAGATGCGCTTAAAGTACATAACGTGCCTGCACTTGCCGTTAACTGGTTACGGTAAGTACCTTGTACCATTGCTTGCTGCATACGTGTCTTTTGGTCTACTGACCACATGAACATGCAAGCATCATCAGTATAATCCATATAATTAAATGTCATTTCACCATTTGGTGAAGTACCTGCACCGCAAATATTAACATGATAACCAGGTGAAGGAGGAATACAACCACCATGTAAAATATCTTGTGTTGGAGTATCATTAACATAATCAGTTGCACAATTTGCATCACCATTAATATGACGTAAACCTAACCAGTGACCAGACTCATGAACTAATGTACGACCTTTATTATAAGGCGCAGCAGTAGTTGCTGAACCGATACTTCCAATGTATTGAGATCCGCAAACAACACCATCAGTTGTTGCACTTCCATTACCTGTAATACCGGTGATTGTAGTTCCAATTGGGAAAGTAGAATAACCTAATAATCCGCCACCTAACGCGGTTACCCAAACATTAAAATAATAAGTTGGATTCCAAATTGTAGGAGGTTTCATAGTACCATCACAAGTAGCCATGCTGTAACCTGATCCGGGAGCAGCTAAACCTGTAATTGATGTATATGGAATCCTTTCAATTCCCGGCTCAGGTAAAACACCACCAGTAGGGTTTTTTGTAGCTAAACAAAATGATATTTGAACGTCAGCTTTAAGAGGCAAAGCCCATGCAGGACAATTAGTACTGTTAAAACCTGTTGATTTATAATCGTTGTTCATAATCGTAATTTGATCCTGAATTTGTGCCTGGGAAATATTGATCCCTACACCAACCGCTGTACCACCATGAACAATATGGAAAATAACAGGAATAGTATAAACCGCATTGGTTTTTGCTCCGTTAGGATAAACCAAATCATGATTTGCTTTTTCAACTTGAGCTAATTTTTCTGCAGACCAGGATTCCCATTCTCCGTGAGGAACTTGAGTACCACATCTTCCTTGAGGAGCCGCCTGATCAACATGAGCCTTATGACCGCTTTGATTAGCATTGTTTGTTACGTTAGACAAAAGAGGCTGTACAGAGCCCACCGTCTTTGCAGTTTGAGCAGTAACCGTTACGCAACACAGCGCTAACGCTAATACTGATAATTGTAGATTTTTTTTCATTGTTTTTAGTGTTTGCATTTATGACTTTTAGTGTTTGTATTTAATCTAATAAAGCTAAGATATTTTCTTAAAAGAAGCAAATTTCTAAACTATTTAGATGATATAATTTAATTAACATTCTTGTAATCTTATGTTTATAAACTCATTATATCTTTTAATTTAACGGCTTGCCGCCTCGAAATTTCAACCTCCTGCCCTCCTTTTAACTTCACCATTAAACCTCCATTAAACCAGGTTTCAATCGAATCCACCCATTTTAAATTAATGATGTGTTTGCGGCTTGCGCGGAAAAATGATTTTTCGGATAAACGGGTTTCCAAACTATTTAAACTTCTTAAAATAAGCGGACGGAAATTATCAAAATAAACACGCACATAATTTCCTTCTGATTCAAACAGACGAACATTTTTTAAAGTAACGAACCAGCATCTTTCACCATCCTTAACAAAAACCTGGTCATCGTCATTAAGCGGCGAATTATTTTCTTTACGCTCCTCTCCTACTTCTTTATTTAATAATTTTTTTACAGTTTCAGCTAACCGCTGGGGCTGAACAGGTTTTAATAAATAATCTAAAGCATTTATTTCAAATGCACGGATCGCATATTCATCATAAGCTGTTACAAATACAACTTCGGGTAATGCGGAAATTTCTTCTAATAATTCCAATCCTGTTTTACCCGGCATTTGTATGTCGAGAAAAATTACATCCGGACTAATTGCCGCGATTTTTTCTTTTGCTTCTTCGGCATTGGCACATTCGGCTACAACTTCAATTTCTTTATGAACCGATAATAAATTTTTTAATTCCTGACGGGCCAAACGCTCATCGTCGATAATAATTGCTTTCATGATCTATAATTTAACTAAATGGTATTTTAATTTTTACTGATACTTCATTGTTGTTTGTGTTCGCTATTTCAATCGTAGCTTTATTCCCGTACAATAGTTCTAATCGTTGTTTGCTATTCAATAAACCAAAACCTGTTTCGCTTTGTTCGTTGCTTAATTGTCCTGTATTATTTATTTCGATAAATAAAATCTTATCCATCAATTTTGCATTCACGTTTACTTCACCGCCTTTCGGCAATTTTGAGATGCCATGTTTAATGGCGTTCTCTACCTGAGCCTGTACAATTAATGGCGGAACAATTTTTTTAAGCGCTCCTTCTTCAATATTAAAATTATATTTTAAACGTTCTTCATAACGAATATATTCAAGCGCTAAATAATCTTTTACAATTTTTAATTCTTCCTCTAAAAAAATTTCTTTGTTCTTATTCATTAATAAAGTATTCCGTAAAATATTGGATAATTGCGTTACGGCTTCTTTTGCTTTAGCAGGATCTTCATCAATTAAAGCGCGGATACTATTCATGCTGTTAAACATGAAATGGGGATTTAACTGCGATTTTAATTTATTCAACTCAATATCCTTACTCGAAGCTTCCCATCGTAAATTCTGGATCTCGGTTTTTTTATAATTCTGTAAATAATGAAATCCAAAATAAATTAACGACCAGAAAACAAACGGAACGATACCATTGATTATTACTTCAATAGAAAAAACAAAAAATGAAGAACCTATAGCGCAAAAAATAACAGAAAGCAATAAACTTGAAAAAGCAATAAATACCATTTGGTACAAAATTTTCAGCTGCAGGATCTTGAACTTTAAAATAAAAAATCTGTAAATATGTGTTAAGATTATACCAACAACCAGAGAGAATAAATAATTTACTAAAATCGTAAGCGATGGTTTGTTGAATAACAAATTAACGATCACGTAAATCAACCACCCACCAACCTGGCATATCCAATATATTTTTTGCTTCCTTATCAAAACACTTAAAAGTACAATTTTATAAAATGAGCATGAAAAATAAGTGATGAAAGGTTAAAACCTTCTTTACAACAGCTAAAAAGCTTATGGAATGTTCATGTACTTATGACTTTGCAGCGAAACCATCCAGTTTTGGTGTTCTTTTACAAACTCAACAATTAAAGGCATCATTTGATTGCTTTTACTCCATTCCGGCTGTAAAAACAATAAACAGTTTTTATTTACTTTTTTAGCTTGCTCCAAAGCCCAGTCAAAATCGTTTTTATTATATACAATAACTTTTAATTCATTGGCTTTTGTATAAACTTCCGGCAGCGGATTCATTGTTTTTTTAGGAGACAAACAGATCCAATCCCAATTTCCTGTTAAAGGATAAGCTCCCGATGTCTCAATAAATATCTCAATATTTTTTGATTTGAATTGCTCTGTAATATAATCCATATTATACTGCAAAGGCTCTCCTCCGGTTATCACGACAGCTTTTGATTTAGATTCCAAAACTTTTCGAACAACATCATCTGCTTTCACCAAAGGATGTAATGATGCATCCCAGCTTTCTTTCACATCACACCAATGACAGCCAACATCACAACCTCCGACCCTTACAAAATAAGCCGGCTTACCAGAGTTAAAACCTTCTCCCTGAATGGTGTAAAAATCTTCCATCACAGGCAATAATTTTCCTGCGTTTAATAGTTCAGCTTGCTCTGTATTAACGCTTTCTACTTTGTAATTCATTACGCTTGTAAAGGTAGAGGTTTAACCGTAAATAAGCCGAGAAATAAATACTTTTTTTTACAAAACTTTATCTGCTTGCTTCAGTCGGTTTTATAGTTGGCTTTATTTACGGTTAATTCGTAATTTCGAGGTATGAATATTGGAATTGTTTGTTACCCTACTTTTGGCGGAAGCGGCGTTGTTGCTACCGAACTTGGAAAAGCCCTTGCTAAAAAAGGACACCGCGTACATTTTATGGCTTATAATTTGCCATTCCGTCTTAATCCTTTTAGCGAAAATTTATTTTATCATGAAGTAAGCGTTAACGATTATCCTTTGTTCGAATACCAACCTTATGAGTCGGCTTTAGCAAGTAAAATTGTAGATGTGGCAATGTATGAGCGCTTAGATGTATTACATGTACATTATGCCATCCCTCACGCTTCAGTTGCTTATTTGGCACAACAAATTTTAAAATCGAAAAAAATATTTTTACCGTACATCACCACTTTACACGGTACAGATATTACTTTAGTCGGAAGAGACCCTTCTTTTGAACCCGTGATCCGTTTTTCGTTAAATAACAGTAACGCTATTACTTCTGTATCTGAAAGTTTAAAGAAAGATACTTTATCTACTTTTAAAATTGACAATAAGATCGATGTTATTCCCAATTTTATCAATTTGGAAGATTATACCAAAAAAGATAATTCCTGCGAACGGAAACATTATGCGCCAAACGGAGAAAAAATAATGGTACACGTTTCCAATTTCAGGAAAGTAAAACGTGTTGAGGATGTTTTAAAAGTATTTGATAAAGTACGCAAAGCAGTACCGACAAAATTAATTTTAGTGGGAGATGGTCCGGAAAGACCAGCCATTGAAAAACTTTGCCGCGAATTAGATACTTGCAAAGACATTATTAGTTTAGGAAGAATAAACAACCCAACAGAAGTTTTAAGTATGGCTGATCTGTTCATTTTACCGAGTGAAACAGAAAGTTTTGGTTTGGCGGCATTAGAAGCAATGGCCATGCAAATTCCTGTTATTTCAACTAACACCGGAGGTTTGCCTGAAGTAAATATTAATGAAGTTACCGGTTATTTAAGTGATGTTGGTGATGTGGATGATATGACAAATAATTCCATTAAACTTTTAAGTGATGAAAAATTATTAGCGAAATTTAAATCGAATGCGTTTGAGCAAGCTAAAAAGTTTGATATAAATAATGTTCTTCCTCTTTATGAAAAACTTTATCAAAAAGTGATCAGTAAAGAATTAGTTTAAACTTCCGAAATTTTTATCACATCTTTCATTCTTATACCTCGCTCCGTGTTTTGCAAACTGCAACATTCTATTTTTGGATCGTGTTCAAAAAATAATAACCAATTATTTTCGGCTGCTTTACTCAACATCTTTTCTTTTTCACCAATAGTTTCCAATGGACGCATATCATAAGCCATCACATAAGGAATTGGAATATGCCCTACCGACGGAATTAAATCAGCCATATATGCAATGGTTGTGTTTTTGTATTTTACCATTGGTAACATCATCGCTTCGGTATGACCGTAAACTTCTTTTATTTCAAAACCCAGCGGAGTTTCTCCTTCTTTGGTGAATTTTAATTGTCCGCTTTCCTGAATTGGTAAAATATTTTCTTTTAAGAAACTTGCTTTCTCTCTTGCGTTTGGATGCGTTGCCCAATTCCAATGTTTTTCATTACTCCAATATTGCGCATTTTTAAATGCAGTGGCATAACCGGTTTTAGCGGCATTGAATTTTATGCTTCCTCCGCAATGATCGAAATGCAAATGCGTTAAGAACACATCCGTAATATCATCCATTCCAAAACCATATTTTTTTAATGATTTTTCTAAATTATCATCGCCGTGCAAATAATAAAATCCAAAAAATTTATCACTTTGCTTATTGCCCATTCCATTATCCACCAAAATTAATTTGTTTCCATCCTGAATTAGCAGACAACGCATGGCCCAGCTGCACATGTTGTTTTCGTCGGGCGGATTTAATTCTTTCCATAGACTTTTAGGAACCACACCAAACATGGCACCGCCATCGAGTTTAAAATAACCTGCATTTACCGAATAGAGTTGCATAAAATAAATTTAAAAATAAAGGTAGTGAAATTTTGCCGTTCCTTTGCTCATTTCCAATGTTGGCACAGGAATTTTTAGAATATTTAAACCGTTTAAAACAGCATTCAAAAACTTAGACTTCTAACCCTTGTAATACTTTAACTCTAACTTATTCCCGTCAAAAACAGCATAAGTGTTGTACTTAAGCCAGT
>DATMPR010000092.1:0-2426 GCA_035567575.1 Bacteroidia bacterium | reverse complement strand
AAGATTTTTTGTAATATTCCACCTCTTTTAAACTATCATTTTGCTCACCGTATACTTGTGCCAATGAATACCATTGTAAAGCCACATTACTTTGATCTTTCTTTAATTCGTAAGTTTCAAGCGCGATAGAATAACATTTTATAGCCATAGGAATATTTCCTTCCTGATGATTCAACATGCCCATACAGTAATTTACCGCTGCAGTATTTATCGTGTCTTTTAATTTAATGGTCCGCTCAAGCATTAGATCATAGTATCTTCTCGCTTCTATGAGTTTACCGTTCTCATGATAAACTGTAGCCGCCAGACTATAAAATTCAAATTCAAGTTTAGTACGCGACTCCGAATTCTTCAACTTCAGTTTATTCAGTTTTTTTTCCATCTGGTTCAATAAAACAATAGCTGTATCGCGTTTGGCCCTGTAAATAGATTCAATGACGCCTATCATTTCTTTTAATTTAAGGCTGTCGGCTTCTTGCGCAATTATGAGGTTAACGCAAAATAAACAAAACAGAAATGTAATAAAATTTTTTCTCATTTTGTTTTCTGAAGAGCTTTTGTTTTTTGCAGAATATATTTATCGGTAGGCATTAAGGATTGCTGGATCCGCTTGGCATAAAGGATACTATCAATAATTTCTTTTTGTTTTTCTTCTATGATCTGCTTTTGCTTGCTTATTTCAAAATGACTTTTTTGCTTTTGCCGGTAGCCTCTTAATATAAAACCTGAAAGAAGAAGTAATAAAAGTAAACCTCCGCTAATAGAATAGATTATTATTCTTTGCTGCTGATATTCCTGAGCAGCTAAAGCTGTCTTCTCTTCCTGGTGAACCTTCGCAATGGCTTCCCTTTTATCATACTCAAATTGCATTTCTGCCTTTAAAGAATGTTTTGCGTTTTCCTTATTTATCAAACTGTCGCGCAAGAAAATGTATTTCTCATAATACCCGAGGGCAAGTTCTTCTTGGCCCAAAGAATGGTAAGTAAGATATAGTTTATGAAGGGTATTCACTTTATTGGTATCTTCTTTACCCTTTTGAAGAACTGAAATTAAAGAATCGGGATTGCTTTGAGAAAAAACCGAAAGGTTAAAAAGAAGAAAAAATAAAAAATATTTTTTTCTGAAATTCATTTTAATAGATCACCGTCAAGCAATGATGAAATATACTGAAATTAATTTTTATATATCCCAAACACAACCGGAATTTTATTTAGATCGGGCTTCACCGTTTTTTTCCAGTCGGAAATGCTTTTCGTAATTATTTTTTGGGTTGAAGTTGTTAAATTTATTCCCAAACACAACAGTGTTTCACTACTCAAATTATCCAGCAGATCATCAAACAAAGGAATATTACGATAAGGCGTTTCAATAAAAAATTGCGATTGATCGTTTTTGTAAACCAATTGTTCCAGTTCTTTCATCCGTTTGATACGCGCAGGTTTTTCTATTGGCAAATAACCATTAAAAGCAAAATTTTGTCCGTTAAACCCTGATGCCATTATGCTTAACACAATGGAACTCGGTCCTGCCAGCGCAACTACTTTAATGTTTTTTTGATGCGCGTGTTTTACTACATCAGCGCCGGGATCGGCAATGCCCGGACAACCGGCATCACTTAACAAGCGAATATCTTTTCCCTGAAATAAAGCATTTATTAAAGATGGTAATTCAGCTCCTTTGGTGTGTTCGTTTAGTAAAAGAATTTCAGCTTTGCTCAGATCAGGGTAACCACATTGTTTTAAAAAACGGCGTGCATTTTTTGCATCTTCTGCAATAAAAACCGTAATGGTTTTAATTAATTCAATATTAAAAGCAGGTATTACCAAAGAAACTTCGGTTTCACCAAGCGTTACAGGGAAAAGATATAATGTGCCTGAAGGCATTTAATAAGATTTATAAATTAAATGAATTTTCGGGTAGTAATTGAATGGTGAACATTTGAACATTAGAATAACGAATTAAGAAATGGGTTTGTTTATTTTACTTCAACATTCATTATTCAAATGCTCTATTATTCAATTGTTCAACTAATTATTTCTTAACGGGTTCTTCGGCGTATTTCGCCATGAATTCCATGGCTTTATCTACCATGTCTGAACTTCCAATAAATAATGGTGTACGCTGATGAAGTTCTTTAATATCTTTTTCAAGAATACGTGTTTTACCGTCGGTTGCCTTACCACCGGCTTGTTCAACAATAAACGCTAATGGATTACATTCGTATAACAAACGCAATTTTCCGTTTGGCGATTTAGTAGTTGTAGGATAAATATAGATACCGCCTGTAATTAAATTACGGTGAATATCCGCAACACCTGAACCAATGTAACGCGATGAATACGGACGATTAGTTGCAAGATCTTCTTCCTGACAATATTTAATATATTTTTTTACACCACTTGGGAAATGTAAATAATTTCCTTCGT
>DATMPR010000091.1:0-7195 GCA_035567575.1 Bacteroidia bacterium | reverse complement strand
TATTACAAAGGTTAAAAAATTTAAATTAGTATTTGTCGTTTAATGCTTTTTAAGTGCGACTTGACGTCGTTTAATGTTTGAAAATGCTTTTTAATCCCGTTATCCCCTCTGAAAAAAATACTTATCAAACAAAACACCTCTCATAATTACTAAATAATTTCAATAATTAACATCTTTTGCCAAGATGAAATGTTAAAAAATAACGCTTTAGAGTTTTGGTATCCTAATGTTTTAATGCTTGTTATGCGGTGTTAGCATGGTTATTAAGGTAGTAGAGCGTTCTGAAAAAAATAGATCCAATATTAGACCGCAGGATCTTTTGTGCAAATGCTCTATTTTAGAAAATTAACGATTGCAGTCATGGCGATTAATAAAAACTTATTGCAAAAGTAAACGTTGAATGCACAAAGTAAGTGAAACCAAACTTTGAGCATATTGAGAGTCAAAAAAATCGTTAATTGTGCGGACTAAATTATCAGGATCACTTATAAACTCATTTCAGACTGTATTTTCCAGCTAATATTCATTTAGCAACCACTAACATTTAACTCATGGGAACAAAAACGATCTATTTAAACTCTATTTATGCTCTATAAAACATTACATAAGCTCTAACAAACTCTAATAAATACTATTTGTCAGCTCAAAAGGTCTAAATTTCTCTATTTTACTGTTCCAACCGACTATTTACCTCTGTATAGGGTCTAATTAAAGCAATTAAGCATCAATAATTTTAGAAAAGTGTAAGCGATTCCGTCAATTGATGCTCTTAATGTAAGCTACTTCTTACAAAGTCACTTAATCATCATTTGGTATCCGTAAAAACACGGATAAAGCAGATGGGTAATTATACGGATTAAATTTTCGGTGTTTTTACTGAGAAAATTGCCACCTAAATGCAATAAATTAGTGTAGACTTTCACATGAAAACAGGCATTAATTTTAAAATACGATTTGTCGCTCCTTTACTGTGCTGCACATTGTTTTCATTTTCACAAAAACAAATTGATCCGGATAAAATCGTCGCATTTAATGTGACGGTGAATTTTGATGATTATACTGTAAAAACGCAAATGCTGAAAGATCCCCAAAAAGTAAAGATCGATAATGAATTAATTTACCTCTGGTATAACTCCAATAAAATAATGGAAACCCGGGGCGGTTACGACGGGAAATTATTGCATGGTTACTATAAGTCATTTTATCCCAACAATCAATTACGTGAGTCGGGACAAATAAATTATGGGACTAAACATAAAGAATGGCGCTATTGGTATTCCAATGGCACATTAAAAGAAGTAAGTAATTGGAAAAATGGAAGGAAAAATGGAAAATATGAATTGTATAATGATTACGGTAGGTTGATGGGGAAGGGTTATTTTAAAAATGATCTCCTGCATGGCAAGTTTTATACCTATGATAATTTCGGCCATATTACCAATACAAGAAAATACAAAAATGGTATCGAAATAGTTCCTGATCCGGAAAAACAAAGATCAAAAGGTATTTTCAAGAGAAAGAAGAAATCAAGTAACACCGATTCAAAATAATGTTGACCAAAAAACTAAAAGGTGGAGCTCTCTATGTTGCTTTGATTATTTCCATTGTGATCGGAATCACACTAAGCGCATTTATTCTTATTGGTTTTTATAATCAGAAACAAGTTCTTTCACAAATTGCATTAAATCAATTACATTATAATCTAGGTTCAGCTTTTAACATAGCGCAGTCTGAATTCTTTCCTGAATATGAAAACAACAGGTGGATCTCCGCTAATTCAGAGACCGATTCTATTCGGATAAAAAAATTGCAATGGGGGGCCTATTCTTTAATTAGTACTGAAACAAAAAACCATCATCAATATCTCAAGCAATGTGGGCTTTTTGGGGTTCTAACTCCTAAAGATACAGCCATATTGGTGTCCGATAAAAAACAACAGATTTCCTTAGCAGGTAAAATAAATTTTAATGGCAATTGCTATTTCCCAAAGGCGGGAATAAAGCCTGTTTTTTTGGAAGGACAAAGTTTTAGCACTGCAAGTGAAATCAATTCCTTACTACACCGCGCACCGGTAGTATTACCATTCGCTAAAAACAGTTTTACTTTGGGAATTAAAAATGCAATCACGGAATTTAATCCAAATACTGATAGTTTAATTAGTTCTTTGCCCGAACTTGTAAATAATAGCTTTTCAGCAAAGACAACAGTATTTCAATCTGAAATAATTCATTTATTCCGGAATCAATTATCGGGCAATATAAAAATTGTTGGTAACCGAGAAGTTATTATAGAAAACGCGACAGTTTTAAATGACATTCTTATAACGGCTCCAAAAGTTACAATAAAGAAAGGATTTCAAGGAGTGGTTCAAATAATATCTACGGATTCAATTATTATTGAGGAAGACTGCCTGTTAAATTATCCTTCCTCCTTAACAGTTTTAAATGCTGACAAAAACGATAAAAACATAAAAGGCATTTTTGTGGGAGCCAAAAGTATTATTTATGGATCGCTGATTTGTATTTACGAAAAAGGTGATAATTATAAAGCCCCTTCTCATGTAACGATAAAGCTTGACAAGGATTGTGAAATATATGGAATGCTATACTCAACTGATTACGCCCAGTTGCAGGGTAAAATATATGGCACTGCGTTTTGCGATAAACTCTTCTTAATAACACAATCAGCCCTTTACGAAAACCACCTTATGAATTGCGAAATTGATCCAAAAAAATATGCAAGCAGTATGGTAGTGCCCGGAATTTTTGTGGATAAAAAGATAAATAAATGCTGCAAATGGCTTTGAGTAAAAAATACAAAGGAAATACATTGCCTGAAGTTCTTATCGCTTTAAGTATTACTTCGTTTTGTTCAACACTGGCCGTTGTTATTTATTTAAACATTCAGAAAAGCACTATGCCTTTTATTCGCATAAAAAGTAACGAGATCGCTGGTAAATACCTTAATGAAGCAATTAATAAAAAGGATTATTTCGACAATACGTATACTGAAGAAGAATATGTTGTAAAAAAAAGCATGATCAAAAATGAGAGATATACCGATTGCGTGAACTTAAAAATAAGTGTTTATGATCTAAATCAAAAGAAATTGAGCGAACTGCAAACTACCCTACATGCTGAATAGAAAAATAAAAGCTTTTACCTTGTCTGAACTAATGGTAACATTAGCGCTAACGGGCATGTTAATCAGTTTTACATACCTGGGCTACGGGTTTGTTCAAAAACTATTGGCAAAGTTCAATGAGCAAACTTATTTCATTAATCAAGTAAATGAATTAAATAAGCGATTTAGTCAGCTTTCGTTTATGCGCGGAGAGATTACGTTGGAAAACGAAACTAAATTTATGATAAAAACAGATTCCACTAATTATAGCATTGAATTCGCCAAAAAAAATATTTTGATGAGCACTAATAATGTAGTGGATACTTTCAAGCTGGAATCCCAGGATTTAAAAAACGGTTTTGAAACATTGACCAATCAACACTGGAATGAAAAGCTTGTAAATAACATCGAGTTTGATGTTTTGTTTGAAAAAGAAAAATTTCATTTGGTTTTTAATAAACAATATGACGCGTACTCGAAATTGATCTTAGAAACTCAAAAAGGTAATTAAAATGGCTTCGATAGACATTTCTAAATATTCACCTAAAAATGTAACTAATAGCGTTAAAGAAGTTTCTATTGGTGAAAATCTGAGCAAAGTTTTAAGTACAGAAATAAAGTTATTTGAAAAGAAATTTGGTCAGAAGCAAAAAGAATGGTTTTACACAGAGGTAGGATTATTGCTTACAGCCGGTGTTGATGTCAAAACAGCTTTTGAAATTATAGAAAACGAGACTAAAGAAAAAAAGCATAAAGCTCTCATTGTCCAAATAAAAAATGACGTGATCTCAGGAAGCTCCATTGCGGGCGCATTAACGAAGCATTCAAAAATATTTACTAATTACGAATGTCAAAGTGTTAGAATAGGGGAGGAGACCGGAAAACTCCCTGAAGTTTTAAGTGAATTGGGAAAATTTTATAATGGTGCCATAAAACTAAGGCGTCAAATCATTGGAACTCTAACTTATCCGATCGTTGTTATTACAATGGCAATCCTGATCGTTTATTTTATGCTCTCATTTGTGGTTCCCATGTTTAGTGATGTATTTAAACAAACCGGCGGACGATTACCTGCAAGTACTCAGTTTTTAATTAGTGTAAGTGGTAAATCAACAGCCATATTTTATTCTTTACTCTTAATTGTTGGAGGGTTTATTTTATTACATAAAACACAAAGCAAAAAAATATGGTACAGACAATATACTTCAGCAGCATTTTTAAAAATCCCATTAATCAATAATCTGATCAAAAAAATATATCTGGCGCGTTTTTGTCAATCCATGCGGTTGTTATTAGGAGCTAAAGTTTTATTAATAGAAGCTTTGGCTCTTGTAAGAAACATGATCGAGTATTACCCCATTGAACACGCTCTTGAAACAGTTGAAAAAGAGGTTTTAGCCGGGAAAACTCTAAACGAGAGCCTTTCGGCACATTCTATCTTTCCCCAGAAATTAACGGCTCTTATCAAAGTATCTGAAGAAGTAAATGCGCCGGAATTAATATTTGAAAAATTAAGTAAACAGTATTCAGAAGAAATTGAACATCAGCAAGCAGTAGTAGGCAAAGTAATTGAACCTTTTTTTATAGTCGTTCTCGGACTTATTATAGGTTTTATTTTGGTTGCCATGTATATGCCGATGTTCCAATTAAGTAAAGGATTTTAAAAATTAATAATATGAAAACAATGAAATTTAAAAACAGAAAAGTAAAAGGCTTTACGTTAGCCGAATTAATGGTTGTATTATGTATCATTGGTATTCTTGTGCTCATGATGCTGCCAATACTAATGCCTTTAATATCCAAAACCAAAGCAATGGAAGCCCAGTTACAGTTAAAGCATTTAATGTTGCTGGAAAAAAGTTATTTCTTCACGCATTCAAAGTACACGGATAATTTATCTGATCTGGATTTTGAGCAAGCGAAATTGGTTACGCAGGATGGCCGCGCTAATTATAAAATAGAAGTAGTTGAGGCTTCTAATAAAACTTTTAAAGCGCTGGCTACTTCTGTGACCGATTTTGATCAGGACGGTCAATTTAATGTATGGGAAGTAGATAACACGGAAAATCTCAAAGAAGTAACAAAAGATTAATGGTATTAAAAGTAATACTGTTTTTGTTTTTATTCCTGTGTTCAATCATCGTTTCTTATCAGGATTTTAAAGACCGCCTAATAAGTCTTTGGGCTATTTTGTTATACGCAATTTGTTGTATAGCAAGCGTGCTTCTTTTTCAGGATACAACTACCTTAATAAGTAATTCAATTAGCACTTCGCTGTATTTTGTTCTTGTTTTCGGGGCACTCTTTCTTTATTATTTTATCAGGGAAGGGAAATTTGTAAATATAATCGATAGTAAAATTGGTTTAGGGGATATTTTGATATTTATTGCGATCGGTTTAACCCTTGATCTATTTTACCTTATTATATTTTTTACAATTTCTTTTTGCATTGCAGCTGTAGTTGCTTTATTTTTAGCAAAACAGAATAAAACAGTGCCTTTGGCGGGAATTTTAGTTTGGTGTTATTTTTTTTTCCGGATCGGAAATCAAATATCTATTTTGTAGGTCTTTAATGCCGAGTCAATTCAGCAAAATCATGGAGCTTATTTCTTACAGCATAAAATGCAACACCTACTACGTTTTTAGCTCCGGTTTTCTGAATGATGTTTTCTCTGTATGTATCAATTGTACGAGGACTCAAACATAATATGTCAGCTATTTCGCGGTTTGTGTGTTCTTTACAGATTAATTTAAGTACTTCTAATTCCCTGCCTGATAATTTTGGCTTCTTGAAACTCGGTTTTGGTTTATTTGATTCAATAATACCGGCTACCATTGCTTGTGAAGTTTCGTAATCAAAATAATATCCTTTTTCAAGCACCTGGTTAATTGCTTTTACAATTACTTTTATATCTGTATTTTTTGTCAGGAAAGCGTTTGCACCTTTTTCAATCAGACTAAACATTAGTTCTTTGTTACCGTATGAAGTGATAATTATTATTTTAAGTTTTGGGTAACGTTTACGAAGTGCTTCGGTTGTTTCAATACCATTCATTACCGGCATTTGTATATCTAAAAGAACAACGTCAGGTTGCTGAACTCTGAGTTTTTCCAACAGATCTTTCCCGTGTTCGGCTTCAATAATTACCTCGAGATGTTTGAATTCTGCAAGCAAACCTTTAATTCCTTTGCGGAACAAAATCTCGTCGTCAACAACTGCGATTGCTTTTTTGAATTTCATACAATTAATACTCGTTTATACTTGTTTCACATAAAACGCCTTCAAAAAATTTCCTTGAAACAAGAATTAACCAGTTCTTAGAATGAGTTTCTAAAACGTATTTAACGCTAATACAATGTAAGGCAAAAACGATGCCGTTTTTTGACTAAATAAAGCTCAAAAAAACATAAACACTTAATAACAAGGTGTTTATGAAAAAATTATCCGTAAAAACACGTAGAATTCGGCCAAAAAAAAGGTAAAAACACCTTTTAAAAATTAAAGGTAGAAACACCTAAAAAGGGCCTACAAGATCAGTTAAATGCGGAAAACATTATTTCGCTGAAAATCTCAATTTAAAAAGGATATTTAGTTTAGGAACTAGAAATTATCGGTGTTTTTACGGAGGTTTTGCCTCATAGGTGAACTTAAAATGTGATTTATATTAAATTATACAGAATATTTAATCTATATCTCTATATATCACTCTCATTATGTTATGAACTATCTCTGTAACCCTTGTCAGTATTGGGTTTCAGGGTTTCAATAAGATTTTTTTATTTTAAACAGTATTGCGTGAAGGATTGCAGCGGAAATCCTTTTTATAGCTTGGCTAGTGTGCTGAAGAAAAAGATTGAAGCGGAAAGCCTGACCTGAAAGGGCACGCCCTAAACTTATAAAACACTAGGTGACAGATTGAACATTACCTAATTTGGACTATGTTTAGATGGCATTCCTTTTTTTTCTTTTTCACGTTCTGAATTTTTCTTCCAAACAGAATTCATTTCTCTTTTACAAAGATGAAAACCAAGACACAAGCCTAAACTTAACCAAAAGCAATAACTAGATATT
>DATMPR010000090.1:0-10390 GCA_035567575.1 Bacteroidia bacterium | reverse complement strand
GGTACTTTCCCGCCTCGCGTTACGCAGCTGGATACAATTAATTATCCTATCACTTCACCGGGAAGTTATAGTGTAATGCTTGTTGTGCGTGATACAAATGATTGCATGGATACTACAAGAGGTATGATAAAGATAAGCGGTGTTAATGCAAGTTTTGGAATTTCATCCTCATCGGTTGGTTGCATGCCTAATTATACAATGACCACAAATAATACTTCTACGTCTGATGCACCCCTCACCTATACATGGAATTTTGGTGATCCCGGTTCGGGAGCATTAAATACTTCTACAGTTGTAAATGCTGCGCATAATTATACGGCAGCTTCACCACCTAGTCAGAATTTTACTATAACGGTTGTCGCCACTAACTCTAATGGTTGTGTTAGTACTGCTAATCAAGTAATAACGGTTAACGCCCCTCAGCCATTTATAAGCCCTTCAACAACTAATTCAATTTGTATTGGAAGTTCGTTAAATTTTAATGCCGCAAATGTTCCGGGAGCAACTTCATATACCTGGAATTTTAATGATGGCTCGTCTGTTCAAACAGGAACTACCACTTCAATTGTTCATAGTTATACCAATGCGGGTGCATATACTGTATCATTAACAACAAGTGATATAAACGGTTGTCAGGGTAAAACTACTTTTCCCGTCTACGTGCAGCTTTATCCTGTACCCGGTTTCAATTACGTGAATCAATGTAATTCAACAAGCAGTGTTGCTTGTGCGGGGTGCGCAATTGTGTTTCAGGATACTTCCATTAATCCTGTTCCAGGGCCACGGAATTGGGATCTGTCGAGCGGTGGACCTGTAGTAGGTACGGCGACCGTTGGTAATACTTATACAACACCGGGTCAATATCCTATAACATTAACCGTAACAAGTTCGTTTGGTTGTCCTGCTGTTATTTCGCATACCATTACAGTTTTGAGTGCTAATGCGGATTTCTCTACTGATAAAAATACAATTTGTAAAAATGAAGCAATTACATTTACTATAAAAGATACTACGAATGTATTTACCTGGCACTGGGATTTTGGAGATGGTCATGATACAAATTTTGTTTCTCCGATCCCGCACTACTTTAATTTTTATCCGCCTTCAGGAACAACTAATGTAAGTTTAGTATATTATACAAGTCAGAAGGCATGTAAATATTCAGTCGTCTATCCAATAAATATCAGGAATGTGGTTGCACACTTTAACAGAAACAATGAAATTGCGGCAATTGATTCGATACACTGTTTAGGAGTGATCGATAATTTCCCTAATAATTCAACCGGACCTCCGACTTATTGGTTCTGGGATTTTGGAGACGGAAATACAAGTTCAAATTTAAATCCTAATCATACTTATGCGGCTCCGGGAACTTATACTGTTTCGCTTTACATTGCAGATACGCAATACGGATGTAAAGATACGCTGCGTAAGCGGATGTTCATTGCACCGCGGCCATCAGTAACAATAACGCCTCACGATACCTGTGCGGGAATTGCAACAACATTCACAACAGTTGGTTCTCCTAAATATACTTATGTGTGGCATCCCGGAATACATTTAAACGATTCAACTAAAGCAAGTCCAACAGGTACTTTAAATATGTCTACTACATTTACTGTTATGGTAACGGATACGATTGGTTGCACAACTGCATTTACACAATCAGTTTACATTCAGCAGCCGCCACCGGCTATGAATTGGGATACGGCTGTGGTTATTGGTCAGTTTGTAACTGTGCCGGGTAACGCCGGAATTGGATTTAATTATTTCTGGAATCCTACAACTAGTTTGAGTTGTACAAATTGTCCGCTGCCTGTTTCGAGTACAACTGTGAACATGGTTTACAATGTCTTGATAAAAGATAATATGGGTTGTTTTAGCGTTACCAATTCATTTACTATTGAGATCTTGCCTAAGTCGAGTGTGGATGTACCAACTGCGTTTACGCCTAATGGTGACGGTATTAATGATATTATTTATGTGGATGGATGGGGAATTAAAAAATTAAATTTCTTCAGGATCTTTAATCGTTGGGGGCAATTATTATTTGAGTCGACTGATGTAAAAGTTGGCTGGGATGGAACTTATATGGGCGTTCCTCAAAACATGGAGACCTACGTTTGGCAAGTTTCGGTGGAGACTTATATTGATAAAGATGCGCTTTTTAAAACGAGTACCTTTAAGTTAATAAGGTAGTTAATTATTTTTTCTGAATTTTTTATAGCGTGAAATAAAAAGCATGTAAAGTGTGCATGGAATTCCGATCCAGATCATTTCACTTTTAATAACTTCCCAGCCATAATAACTGAAAAATTTTCCAATACTTAATGGAGATACTTTAATAGGACGGAGTGGGAAAAAGTAACGGTTGTTATTAAAAGGTGCAAAGATGGCAACGCCGCGTCCGCCATCCGTCATCATATCTAACACAGCGTGTGACGAAGCGCATAAAAAGAAAAACAGTAATAACAGCATCCCTTTTCGTTCATATAATTTTACTTTGCGGTAAAAAATTAAAACAATAATTATTGCTAGCCACGCTGAAAAGAAAAACGAATGAAAAAAACCACGATGTCCGAGAAAATGATTGTAAGGAATTCCGAATTGAAAAGTTAAGACATCCGCGTCTGGAATTACGGCGCAAAAGCAACATAAGAAAAAGAATTTTAAAACCGATTCTTTTTTTGAGCGAGTTTTACCAATTGCGATCGCTGATAAAGCGTGTCCGAATGCTGATGCCATTTATTTTATAGTTCTAAATATAAAAACATTCAGATCCATCCATTTGGTTTCTTTATCTTTTTTCATGCCATTTTTTATGGCTACGTTTTGTGAACGAATATTTTGTGAATGTATAATTGAAATAATAGACTCAGCCTGATTGTTTTTGAATCCGTACTCTTTAAATATGGATGCCGCTTCAATAGCATAACCTTTTTTCCAATTATTTCTGAAAATATGATAACCGACTTCTAATTCAAGTTTACTGTCTACTTCCTGCAATAATAAACCACACTGACCAATAAATTCGCCGGTATTTTTATCTAACAAAACTTGTAATCCATATTTATTTTCTTTGTAGCGGGTCATTTGTTTCTCTATCCAAAATATCGCGCGGTCTTCAGGAGTTTTGAAATTGGCTTTTGGAAAGAACTCAACCGATTCTTGGTCGCCCATAAATTTGGCCCATGTTTTAAAATCATCAAGAGTTAAAAAACGGGTAGTGAGTCGCTGGGTTTGTAAATTATCCTCGTATTTATAGTTCATTGTTTTATTTCTGGTTTCCTTAATTTATTTTTTGGATTGTAATTCTTTAATTTTTATTTCTAAACAAGCAGGGCAGAGGCAGGAATGGGAATCTAAAGGAACAATATTTGGTAATTTTTCGCACCAACAGGGTTCATTACCGTTAGTAATGCATTCAAATTCGGTATTGCATTTCGGGCATATCTTCATTTTTTTGGTTCGAGTAAAGAATAAATGACAGAATCTAAAAATTTACCTTCAAAAAAATAATTTTCTTTAAGATAGGCTTCGCGTACAAATTTATTTTTTTCCAGCAATTTTGCTGAGGCTTCGTTAGCGGGATTAATATTTGCTTCGATTGAATGTAGTTTCATTATATTAAAACCGTAATTAATAACTTCTTTTATGACCTCATTCATTATGCCTTTGTGCCAATGATCGGGATGAAGTGTGTAACCAATTTCTGCACGGTAATTTGATTTTTCAATTCTCCAAAAGCAAACATTACCAATAAGTTTTGGATCATCTTTTAAACTAATGGCCCAGTTGATGGCATCGTTATTTTTCTCGTAGTTGTTTATAAGATTAATAAAGGCTATAACATCATCGTTTGTTTTGGCGCGTGGACGATCAATGTATTTCATGATGCGTTCATCTGAGCGGATAATTAAAAGTTCCGGCACATCATCGGTTGTAATTTTACGTAAAATTAATCTCGGAGTTGTAAGAGTAGGGAAGGGTGTGAAATTAGGCGTAAGCATTCTGTTTATTTTTTCTTTGAAGGTACAGAATTTTTTGGAGGCGTGATTTTATTTATCCTATTGAGTAGGCGAAACTTCTTTAGCCAAAGTTATTTTTTTGCTTAATTCGTTTCCAAGCTCATCAAAAACAATTTCTGTTACGTCACCGTTTTCATTAACCATCTTATATTTACCAAACCATTTATTGTTTATCCAGTCTCCTTCCTCCCGCACATCACCATTGCCAAAATAAAAAATAACGTGACCTCTTGGCCTGCCATTAACATATTGAACTTTCATTTTTATGTTTCCATTGCAATGATATTCTATCCACTCATCAATGCGTCTGTTGTCTTTATACATTCCTTCTTCAATTATTTGTTTTGGTTTATAACAGGAACCATTTTTACTTGCGCCCCATACAATCCACTTCCCTTGTTTTTTTGAGTCTGCATCGGTATAATTAATAGTGTCCTTTCCATTAGGATTCAATTCATAGGACTGCGCCTTTGAGAGTAAAAATGAAATGGATAAAAATAAACTAAGACTTAATTTTTTCATAAGATGAGATTTGACGCAACAATTTACGAAAAGCAAACAACAAAAACAATTATGGTTTATCGCGACCAACAAAACGCTCTTTACCTGTTAAAAACTTCAGGGCGCGGGCAATGTTTTTATCAATCGATTCTTCTGTTTTTAAAAATCCGATGTAGCGGACAATTTCTTTTTGCCGCGATGGACTTAACTTATCAAAAACTGTTTTTGCTTTTTTATTTTTTGAAAAAGCAGCTTGCAATTTCGGATGCATAGCAATAGTTCGTTCGCGCGGATCAAATTTAATTGTGATCTTAGCAATATCACCAACATCAATTCCTGCTGCTTTGCGCATGGGACCGTTCAAATACAAACGCCAATTGCCGCTGTATTTTACGAGGGTTTGAATGTAATTATGTCCGTTCAATTTTCCGCAAACAGGAATCGCGCCTTTTTCTTTTCCGGCTTGTTTAAAAATGTTTTTTAAAATAGCTGCAGGCAATAACACATAGGGGTTAACACCAATGATCTGTATTTTGGCGGAGAAGGAATTCATTATTTTTCCTCTTTGAACTGAAACTTTTTTATTAAGATGTATTCGATCGGGTACGGCCACATTTCGCGGGCTACCATTTTTTCCTTTACGGGAAATACAGTTGCCTCGATGTATTTTTTCTTTTTAAAATTATATAAAAATGCTTTATATATAAAATCATCATCGAATGGATTATTAATTTCTAAAACCGAACCCATAGCCGGCTTTGTATCCAATTTAAGTCTAATTGTTCTGGTGGAATCATTTATGCTTTCAACAATTCTAAATTTACCCGCAGTTGAATCTGAGGAAATATATTCTAAATAAACTTTGGAATTCATTTTAACAATAAAAGAATCGAGTACATCCTTATTTTGCGGAATTAAATTAAATGAAAAAATAAAAAAGAGAATTAATACAACATATTTCATAAGAATCGGCGGCTTAATCTCCTGTTGGTTCAATGGCGCTGGTCTCCACCATTAACATCACTGTTTTTTTAGGCGCGCGCGGCCGGTGCATTACGCCCTTTGTAATTGTTACACCCTGATTGGGATTTAACTCAATGGTTTCGCCTTCGAGGTCAATTAATAATTGCCCTTCCAAAACAAAAAAGAATTCATCATCGTTATCATGTTTGTGCCAATGATATTCGCCTTCTACAATTCCTAATCTGACAACACTGTCGTTAACTTTTGTAAGTGTTTGATTGAACCATTTATCGGTACATTCTTTTACTATTTCCGTCACATCCATTTTTTGCAAATGATCGAACTTCACATCGAGTTTTGTTACGTAATTATACTGCTTTTCCATTTTTTAAAAGTTTCGTTATATAAAAATAGGAAATTAAACGCGGATTACAAATAAGCGTAAAGAGATAAATCAGAGATCCAAAATTACTTTCAAATTATCTTTTAATTTTTCTGTTTGGTCTTTGGTTAAATGTCCTAGCCTTTTTAGTAATCTTCTATTATCAATGGCTCGTATTTGTTCAACTAATATATCACTTGGTTTATGTAAGTGGGCCTTTTTTAAGTGTACTCTCAAAAGTTCTATGTCGGGATTAATTTTTGTTGTTATTGGACAAATAATCGTTGAAGGATGAAACTCATTTAATAAATTAGTTTGAATAACAACGACAGGTCGTGTTTTACCTGGCTCCGTCCCTTTTGTAGGATTAAGATTTGCTAACCAAATATCGAATTGTTCAATCTTCATCTATGAACTTTTCAAATTCGGCAAGTATTTCCATGGAATCCTTACGCCCTAATTTAGATTCTTTTAGGAGTTGCTTCTTTAACAATCTTCTTTTATTAAAAAGATTATAAAGATTAACGGCTTCATTTATGTATCGGTTTCTTGCCAAATTTAATTTTGTTGTGAGATCTTCTGCTTCTTTAAATATTTTATCGTCTAGCTTTAATGATAAAGTCTTCATGGCACATTTTTTTATAAAGGTATATACTTTTAGTATATACTACAAATAAAAAGCTGATCGATTTACTAACAATCTCATTCTAAACGGAATTCAATAGAGCTAATACATCATCACCATATTTCAACAATTTGCGGGAGCTAAACCCTTTAATTTTCGCTAATTCTTCCAGACTTTTCGGTTTAATTTTTGCAATGGTAACTAATTCGGAATTATGGCAAATTATATAACCGGGTAATCGGGTTTTTGATGCAAGATTGTTTCGCCAGTCTTTGAGAGTGTTAAAAACAACATTTTCTTCATTGTTTAAAATGGTGTCAGCAGGATAAGATATCTTATCGCTTTTTGTTCCCATTATAGAGTCGTGATCTTTTGGTAAGCCATCTTCAAAATATACTAAGACCGACCAGTAATTTTCTTTATCGTTTACAAATTCAGTTGCGGTTTTCTTAACTGTAACTGTTTCCATAAATTGATTAATTAATTTTTCATCCTTACTGAGTTGATCAACGTCAGTCCGGATACGAAATGTTTTAATTTTCATACAATTTTTATTAATAATTAAATGATTACGTGCTTGTACAACCAAGCAAACCCGATAAGATTAATGTGGGTAAAAAAACCACCCGCCTTATTCAAGCGAGTGGTTTGTAGGAGTAAACAAAAAACTCAAAACTAAACCTGCAATCCGTCTTTCCTAGGCGGAGCAACAATTAATTTTATCTACTCTTTTCCTTCAACAGGGTTACCTGTAACTAAAGCCGCTATAATTTTATTCTCGATCTCTTCTGCTAAGTCAGGATTCTCCGCAAATATTTGTTTCACTGCATCGCGTCCTTGTCCTAATTTAGTGTCATCGTAACTAAACCATGAACCGCTCTTTTTAATTATTCCTTTCTCAACACCAATATCAATTACTTCACCAACTTTACTGATTCCTTCTCCGAAAATAATATCAAACTCCGCCATACGGAAAGGCGGTGCAACTTTATTTTTTATGACTTTAACTCTTACACGGTTACCTTGTACAACATCGCCTTCTTTTAACTGACTGATACGGCGGATATCCAAACGAACAGATGCGTAAAACTTTAATGCATTACCACCGGTTGTTGTTTCAGGATTTCCGAACATGATACCGATCTTTTCGCGGAGCTGATTAATAAATACACAACAGCATCCTGTTTTATTTATACTTCCGGTTAATTTACGTAAAGCCTGACTCATTAATCTTGCTTGTAAACCCATGCGGCTGTCGCCCATTTCGCCTTCAATTTCTGCTTTTGGTGTTAATGCTGCTACCGAATCGATCACCACAATATCAACTGCACCTGAGCGTATTAAATTATCTGCGATCTCTAAAGCCTGCTCACCATTATCGGGCTGCGATATTAAAAGACTCTTTGTATCTACACCTAATTTCTCAGCATAGAAACGATCGAAGGCGTGTTCTGCATCTATAAAAGCTGCAATGCCTCCTGTGCGTTGTACGTTAGCTATTGCGTGAATGGCTAATGTTGTTTTACCTGACGATTCCGGTCCGTATATTTCAACAACCCTTCCTTTTGGTAAACCGCCAATACCCAAGGCAATATCCAAACCTAATGAGCCTGTTGAAATAGCCTCAAGGGGTTCGATATTATTATCACCTAACTTCATTACAGCACCTTTGCCATAAGTTTTCTCCAGCTTATCTAAAGTAAGCTGCAGCGCTTTTAGTTTTTCTGTGTTCACTGCTTTGTCTTTTTTTGTTTCTTTTGTTTCGTTCATTTCCAGAACTTCATCCGATTTACGTGCCATGATTTCTTTGTTTTTGAGTTTATACTATATTATTAAATTTACTGATTTTACACTTTATTTATCAGGACACTTGTAAACTTTACATCCTAATTTTAAACAAAGGTATGCACATAACATAGCAAGCTGTTGCTACAAATTGTAGCATTTTTCATTTTGTTCAAAACTTTGGTCAAAATATCCCAGTCACTCGGTTTAACCCCAATTTGGCTCAATGGTCTATGAATCAGGCTAAATAGATGGCTAAAGGGCTGTAAATATGGTGTATCTTTAATATAGTCAGTTAGTACTCTTAGTGGTTATTTTAGTTCGTGTTTGTGTAAAGCCTCCGTTGTTAGCGGGGGCTTTTGCTTTACGATGATTATCATAACATAGATTAAGGTTGTAATATATCATTATATATAGGTTATCTTTAGGCCTCACAAACACAGCACTTATATTATGTACATTTTAATTTTCTTTTTGGCTCACTGGTTCCTTTCTCTTTTCTGTCAGACTTTTTTCTTACATCGATACGGAGCACATAAAATGTTTACCATGAATCCTTTTTGGGAACGTTTTTTTTATGTCTTAACTTTTATTACGCAAGGTTCTTCTTTTTTAAATCCGCGTGCTTACGCGATCTTACACCGCATGCACCACGAATACAGCGACACGGAAAAAGATCCTCATTCGCCTATGTTCTTTAAAGATGTATGGCATATGACCATGCATACAAAAGATATTTATTTGAATTACGCAAAATATGGTGAAGAGCCCGAAGAAAAATTCAGAGGAGGCTACCCCGAGTGGAAATGGATGGATAAACTAAGCGATATGTGGGTCGTGCGTCTTGCATTTGCAGCCTTGTATATATTGTTCTATATAAAGTTTGCTACAGCATGGTGGATGTTTTTATTATTGCCAATACATTTTTTTATGGGACCAATTCACGGCGCTATTGTAAACTGGTGCGGACATAAATACGGATATTCTAATTATGATAATCACGACCATAGCAAAAACACTTTACCAATTGATTTTTTAATGTTGGGAGAGTTATTTCAAAACAATCACCACAAAAAACCTTTAGACGCAAATTTTGCAAAGCGGAAATTTGAGCTGGATCCAAGTTATCTTATCATTAAAGTAATGAATTGGATGAGGATAATTAAATTGAAAAAGGCTTAAGCACAATTCCCCTATTTAATTTTCACACAGATTCGTATATTCGTACTGTATTCGTAATTCGTAGATATGACACAGTATTTATCCATTCCTCTAATTTCGTTGGCATCCGTGGCATTTATTATGCTTATTATTTATTTATGGGCACGCACTATTAAAAACAATGGTATAGTAGATATTTTCTGGGCTTATAATTTTTTGGTGATCGCAATTATTATTTGGTTTTTAGCCGATGGTTATGCACCCCGTAAAAATGTAGTTTGTTTATTGGCGGCTTTATGGAGCTTGCGTTTAGGATTTTACTTAACCATTCGTGTAGGTTTACATTTAGATGTGGAAGAGGGACGCTACAAACAATTAAGACAAGAATGGAATGAAACTAAATTCTTTTTCTTTTTTCAGATGCAGGCTTTTAGTAATGTGATGTTGGCCATTCCGTTTTTTGTGATCGCCTTAAATCCGGAGCCGCACATGAATATCATCGAATACATTGGCGCAGGCATGTGGTGTTTAAGTATTATTGGCGAAGGTTTATCCGATTGGCAATTAAAACAATTTAAGAAAAATCCCAGTAACAAAGGAAGAGTTTGTGAAAACGGTTTATGGAATTATTCCCGTCACCCTAATTATTTTTTCCAATTCATGATCTGGGTTTCAGTTTTTGTTTTTGCCATTACAAGTCCGTACGGATGGTTATCCATCATTTGCCCTCTCTCAATAGGATATTTAATTTTTAAAGTAACCGGTATCCCTATGACGGAAGAACAAGCTGTACGCAGTAAAGGAGAGTTGTATAAAGAATATCAAAGAACAACCAGCGCATTCATTCCATGGTTCAAGAAAAAATAAGCACCCAGATCCGTATATTCGTACCAATTCATATTCGTAGATAAATGTATGTGGTATAACTCCCTTCTGGAAAAAGAT
>DATMPR010000089.1:0-4030 GCA_035567575.1 Bacteroidia bacterium | reverse complement strand
TTTCTTGGTGGTGTAAGTTGTGTTATCGCCGGTAATTTTTAATTCAACGCGGCGGTTTAAAATTTTACCTTTTTCGTTTGTGTTATCATAAGCAGGCATGGTTTCACCTTTGCAATCAACAACAATATTATTTGCGCTAACGCCCTTACTTTGTAAATAAGCAGATACATTATTGGCTCGGCTGCAGCTTAATTCCTGATTAAATTCTTCGCCGCCTTCATTATCGGTGTGACCCGTCAATAAAATTTTTCCGCCGTAACTTTTGTATTGAGCGGCTAACGCATCTAATAAATTTTTATAAGCACCATCAATTTTCTGATCATTCTTTCCAAACAAAACATTATAACGTTTTTCGTAACTCACAATGCTTTTTCCTTCTAATAAAACACCGGAATCAAAAGCGTTATCTTGCACATCGGCGATCGCTAATTTAATATGATAGGTTTCGTAAGGAATAACCGCCTGGCGAATTTCCATTAGTTTGGTCAGGCCGTCGTATTCTAAACCAACATGACCGTCAATGTTGCTTACATAAAAAGTGGGATTGCTTGGTGTTTTGCGATCATAACTTGTGCTGTTGCCGTTATTAATGTTATTTACGCTAACCGGAATTTTTGTGTTGGGAACAACCGCTAAATTTTGTTCTTTCTCAATTCCTTTTCCGCTGATGATGAAAGCAAAAATGTCATTGTATTCTGAACCCACATATTCATCATATTCTTCAGAACCAAAAACATAATTAAAACTTAAAGAGTCGGCAGTTGGGACAACATCAAATTCAATTACGCAGGCATCGTAAGTTTTTTTATTGGGAGCTAAAAACTTTTCCAAATCAGGGTAACCGGTATTTTCGTCCAGCTTCCCTCCTCTTCCTTCTGCGTTTGCATGAGTATTATTCGACGTGCTTCCGGAAGTGTTTTTTGATGACAAACCCGCAATTCCCCCGGTGGTCATTACCAAACCTTTCTTCATCCCCAGCCTTGCTTTTTTATCTTCAAAAAACCCAAAAGCTTCATCGCTCGATGTTTTTGTGATGGAATAATTTTTTAAAACCACACCGTCGCCGATCATGCTTTGCAAAAGTTTTTGAATGCTTAATTGACTGTTAGGATTTGCGTCCGGTTTAAATACTCTGAAGTCGGCAGCGTATTGCGCGCTTACTAATAAACTAAATAAACTTGCGGCGGCGGTAATGTATAATTTTTTCATGGCAAAAGGTTTTACTTATAATGTTTGATATTGAGATGTGGTTACGGATTTGTTTCCATAAAACTTTTTTATAAGAGCGGGGGCGTTGTTAAAAAAATTCAATCAACAGTTTGATTATTATGTTGTTGAAACGGAATGCGAAAAGTTACCCAATTAAAAAAGTATTGGTTAACAAATTTCAGAAACACAACACATTAATTTCAATCAAAATATTAATGGTTTAATAATGCTGGTGTTTGGAAAGTCCTAAACAAAACAATAATTAAGTTTACAAAATTAGCGTTTGAGCACTGGGACCAACCTTAATTCATGCATTCGTAATTATTCGTATTCGTAGTAATTAGTCGTTATCTTTGCAAAAGTTTTGACACAACAATACGATATAATAGTAGTAGGCGCCGGCCACGCCGGCTGCGAAGCAGCGGCGGCGGCGGCGAACATGGGTTCCAGGGTTCTATTGGTGACCATGAATATGCAAACCATTGCCCAAATGAGCTGCAACCCGGCTATGGGTGGAATTGCTAAAGGACAGATCGTCCGCGAAATTGATGCAATGGGCGGCTACTCAGGAATTGTTTCAGATTATTCTGCAATCCAATTCAGGATGTTGAACAGAAGCAAGGGTCCGGCAATGTGGAGTCCGAGAACACAAAACGACCGAATGATGTTTGCTGCAAAGTGGAGAGAAATGTTAGAGCAAACTCCTAATGTTGATTTTTGGCAAGACATGGTTCGATCTTTAATTATCAGTAAGGACGGAAAACGCGTTGAAGGAATTGTTACCGGAATGGGAATGGAATTTAAAGCGAAAGCGGTTGTTTTAACTAACGGAACTTTTTTAAACGGCATAATTCATATTGGTGAAAAACAATTAGGCGGAGGAAGAACAGGGGAATCAGCATCGCATGGAATTACCGAACAACTAGTAAAACTGGGTTTTGAAAGCGGAAGAATGAAAACAGGAACGCCACCGAGAATTGATGGAAGATCTTTGGATTATTCGAAGATGGAAGTTCAGGATGGTGACGAGTGTAATAATAAATTTAGTTTCTCTGATGAAACCTCTCCGCTCAAAAAACAAATGCCTTGTCATATTACTTATACCAATGAAAAAGTTCACGAAATTCTCCGGACAGGATTTGAAAAATCGCCAATGTTCCAGGGAAGGATTCAAGGACTGGGCCCAAGATATTGTCCGAGTATTGAAGATAAAATAACACGTTTTTCAGAGCGCGAAAGACATCAATTATTTGTTGAGCCGGAAGGCTGGAACACTGTTGAGTTATATTTAAATGGATTTTCGACTTCTTTACCAGAAACTATTCAGAATCAGGCACTTAGATTAATTCCGGGCTTTGAGAACGCAAAAATGTTTCGTCCGGGTTATGCAATAGAATATGATTACTTCCCTCCTACCCAACTAAGTTTAACTCTCGAAACAAAATTAATTGAGAATTTGTATTTCGCCGGACAAATAAACGGAACAACGGGATACGAAGAAGCTGGGTGTCAAGGATTGATGGCAGGCATAAACGCACATTTGAAAATAAACGAAAAAGAAAAATTAGTTCTTAATCGCTACGAAGCTTACATCGGAGTTTTAATTGACGACCTTGTTACAAAAGGAACAGACGAGCCATATCGAATGTTCACTTCGCGGGCAGAATATCGGTTGCTTTTAAGACAAGACAATGCCGACATAAGACTAACTCCGCTTTCAAATAAATTAGGATTAGCTTCAAAGGAGAGATTAAATAAAGTTGAGAAGAAAAAGGAAAACTATGACAAGATTATAAAATATTTTAAAAATACAAGTGCCGATCCGGACACTATAAATGCTTATTTAGAAAAAATGGGTTCGGCGGCAATCAACCAAAAGCTGAGGTATTATAATATTTTATCACGGCCTGATATTTCTGTAAAAGGAATTTTAGAGAATTGTTCTGATGTGAAAGATTTCATTAAAAACATGGATGAGGAAACAATCGAGCAGGCAGAAATTTTAATGAAATACGAAGGTTATCTGGAACGCGAACAAGAGAACGCCGAAAAGCTAAAACGTCTTGAAGACCTTAAAATAAAAGCCGATTATAATTACGATTCAATTATAAGCCTGGGTACCGAGGCCAAGGAAAAACTTAAGAAATTTAAACCCTCTTCTATTGGGCAAGCAAGCCGGATCTCGGGAATTAATCCCGCAGATATTTCTGTACTTTTGGTCCATATGGGAAGATAAAGTTCCACGTGGAACTAAACATTATGTTGCAACAAATTAATAATTGTCCGGTTTGCAAAGGCACCGGCTTCGCGCCTTTTTTGGTTTGTAAAGATTACACCGTAAGCCAGGAAAACTTCAGTATTGTTTCTTGCAAGGATTGCAGTTTTAAATTCACAAACCCCCGCCCTTCGGATTCTGAGATTGGAAAATACTATAAGTCGGAAGATTATGTTTCCCATTCCGATACCAAAAAAGGATTAATAAACCGACTTTATCACGCTGTCCGAACAAGAACTTTAAAGCAGAAGCTGGCGTTAATAAGTCAGTATGTTTCACGTGGAACAATCCTGGATTACGGCTGTGGTACCGGAATGTTTTTAAAGGTCTGCGCTGATGCGGGCTGGAAATCTTTCGGCTTTGAACCGGACGAAGACGCTAAGAAATTGGCGGAGGGAAAGGACCTAAGTGTTGCTACGTCCAAAGAAGATTTGACGGGAAACAAGTATGATATTATTAGTCTTTGGCATGTGCTGGAACACGTGACAGACCTTGACCCTACCCTTCAATTCTTTTCCAAAAACATAGCAGACGTGGGCCGATTGA
>DATMPR010000088.1:0-6363 GCA_035567575.1 Bacteroidia bacterium | reverse complement strand
TTCTTTTTGCATAATGTATGCTATCCATCACTTCCTTGTTTTTTTCTTGCAGACTTTCGTAGGCTTTATCAACCTGCTCTTTTTGTTTTTCTATAATTATTTTTTGGCGGTTGGTTATGCGAAAACGGTTAAACAAGAATGTTGAGAAAACAACTACCAACAGCAATACCCCGGCAACCACATAAATAATAATTTGTTGTTTTTGTTTTTCTTCTTTGGCAAGGGCATTTAATTTATCCTGCTCTGCTTTGGCGGCAATTTCTTTTTTTTCAAACTCGTATTGCATGGCGCTTTGCAGGCTTTTCTTTTTTGTTTCTTCGTTATTTAAACTATCACGGTAAATAATAAATAGTTTGTGGTGTTCAAAAGCGTTTTTATAATTGCCCTTTGCGCTATCTAAAACCCATAATCCCGCATAAGTTTCTTTAATAACATCATTGCTGCCAATTTCCTTGCTTAACTTTAAAGCTCTATTTAAATAATCTTGTGCCTCATTTGTTTTATTTAATCTAGTGTACGTGTGCCCAAGATTTAAAAAACATTGAGCAATACCATCTTTGTCTTCAATTTCTTGCATTATTTTCAAAGAAATAAAATACATTTTTAATGCATCAGGATAATCGTTCTGTTCATAATAAATACCTCCTATGTTTACGTAAGAACCGGCAATCCCTTTTTTATTTTTTATCTCTTGACGTATTTTTAAAGCAGCAAAATGATTTTTAATAGCCTCGGGATACTTACCTTGCATTTGATAAATAGCGCCTATGTTATTGTAGGAAGAGCCAATGCCTTTTTTATTTCCGATTTGTTCAAATATTTTTAATGCGGCAGAATAACTATTCAGGGCTTCGGGATAATTGCTTTGCGCTTCATAAATAATGCCTATGTTGTTATAAGAAGAAGCAATGCCTTGATTATCTTTTATTTCTTCGCGTATTTTTAAGGCAGCAAAATAGTTTTTTAAAGCTTCGGGATAGTTGCCTTGTTTCCAATAAATAAGTCCGATGTGGTTGTAAGAATTAGCAATACCTTTTTTAAAGCCAAGATTTTGAGCAAGGGTTAAAGCTTTTTTGCCAAAGTTTAATCCTTTATCATATTGTCCGGTAGAATGATATTCTTTACAAACCGTGTAGAGATGTATTACTTTATTTGTATCTTCTTTATCACTCTTTATTAAATTTAAAAGAGAATCTATTTTTCGATTTTGAGCAAGCGTTCCGACTTTGGACGACAGGATGAACATTATGGCAAATAAAAATAGTCTTTTCATCTATTAACAAATATAAAACAATAAAGCCCCGCATAGACGCAAGGCTTTATTTTAGTGTTCTTTGATTTGATTCATCAAAAACTTGATTTTTACGTAAAACCTTTGACCGTATATTTGACCAGAAATAAAAAATCCTCTGAAACATTGTAAGAATCAGAGGATTATTTTAGCATTTAGTACCCCGAGTAGGAATGAAGTCGAACAATTTCTTAAAATTATAGAATGTATTTACAATCTTTAAGGTTCTGATTATAACGGTTTCCTGAAAATTATATACTTGGAGGAAGATGTTCCAGTCATGTAAAAGTAATTCTACGTGTCAGTAATGTTGCAAGAATTTAATTTGAAATCGGTGTTGTCAATAATCAGGCTATGATAATGTTTGTTTCAACAAGGAAAAAAACCTTGCTACCGAAATCAACATAAAACTCATGATTTCCCGGAATAACTTCGTATCAAGAATTTATTAATAATTAAAAATACAGGTCATGAAGATAAATTACAAATTCAGATATCAATTATTACAGGTTTTAGTAATACTGTTATGTTTACCTTTTTTTGTTCAAAGTCAGGTAATAACCTTTCAAAAAGTTTATCCCTCTTCAAAGGATAAGGCTGCCATGGACGTTATACCCACATCGGACGGGGGATATATTATGACCGGTATGACAAACAATAGTAACGTCAATGATATGGACGCTTATATTCTTAAAACAAATAACCTCGGCGATACCATGTGGACAAGAAGTTACGGAGGCCCCAAACCAGACCAGGGGAATCGTATTATGCCTACCGCTGACGGTAATTATTTTATCATTGGATGTTCACAAAGTTACGGAGGTGGAGATTATGATATTTACCTCCTGAAAATAAATCCAACCGGAGGTATGATCTGGTACAAAACCTATGGCGGTTCGGGTAATGACAATGGAAATGAAATCATTGCTACCACCGATGGTAATTATATGATCACGGGTACTACTTACACTACAAGCTCAAACAGCGACGCTTTTCTTATGAAAATAGACCCGGCCGGGAATGTGTTATGGGAGAAATATTACGGCGGACCGGCTGATGATCAGGGTAATTCACTGAAACAATCGCCGGATGGAGGATATGTTATGGCAGGGCTGACCTTTAGTTACGGACAGGGAGGAGATGCCTATCTTGTAAAAACCAATGCTATTGGTGATACTACCTGGACCAAAAACTATGGCGGGCCGTTAAATGATGAAGCAAAGTATGTACTTGCCAACAGCGATGGAAGCATTACATTTTGTGTGAGAGATAGCAGTACAGGTGCCGGCGATATAGATATACAGGTTATAAAAGTAAATTCTGTCGGCGCGCCCCTATGGAATAAAGTTTATGGCGGAACTAAAAAAGATACGCCTAAAATGATACAGCCCACTTCTGATGGAGGTTACATTGTTTGCGGCCACAGCCGGAGTTTTGGATGGATCACCCCGCAAATGTGGTTGATCAGGCTGAACAGCATCGGCGACAGCACCTGGACCAGGCATTACGGAGGCAGTGCCCATCAGCACTGTTACGCGGCCAGGCAAACTGCCGATGGCGGTTACATTGCGGCGGGTTTTACAAGAAGTTACAGCCCTATTCAGGAAATCATGTTTCTTAAATTAGACCCAACAGGAGCAGTAGGCATAGAAGAAATTGCTATGGATAATAATATTGCATTTAATATTTACCCTAATCCAACAGATGGGCTTTTAAAAATCGATATCGTTGGAAGTGAATCATATTTTACGTTTAAGATCAATAATACCTTGGGACAAGAAGTATATACTGGAACCATTAATTTTTCTGGGCATAATGTAAGTCAGACAATCAATCTTGAAAATTTCGAATCCGGGGCTTATTTTCTAAATATTCAGTCGGAAAAAAGTTTTATTACAAAAAAAATCATGCTGAGATAATGTGTGGCAGAACCTGTCAGATTATTCCCGCATTTTGAGCAAATTAACCTCCGGAGTATATGACGTGAAAATTGAACATTAGACTTCTTCGGAAAATGCGATTGTTTTCACTTCAACAAGTCTTCGACAAGCTCAATGCTAACAAACCTTAATAAGCTGTTCGTTGAAAGCGATTATACTGGTAAAAGAATAGTTGTTGGTTCATTATTCAATGAAAGAATCATTTTTGGCAATAAAGGGTGTCGAACCACTAAAGTAAATGAGGTGATTGAGGTTTTAACCAAACAGGGCGTGGCTTCTGGGGTTTTGAAAAAAAGAAAAGCCATCAAAATTGACAGCTTTTCCGCTAAAGTACACACAAAGGTTACAAACTCGAACCAATTAAACAAGTTTTTGGCAAAAATTGATGGCTTAAAGTATTTAGAATTTTAAATATTTCTATTGGCACTTTTCACGTCCTAATGTAAGCTCAATGATACATTGGCTGGGACTTTTGTTCAAACTTTATGTTTATTGATGGGTTAAAATATTTGAAATTTGATGGATAAATGTCTAATTTATAGAGTAAAGTCTGGTGATTGAATTATTTTAAGATTTTCAATGTCTTTAAGTGATGAGCCATTCTTGTCTTTCCATGTTTGCGGACCACTAATACTTCGTCCAACAATAATAGCAGCAGCAGGGGTTGCAGCGTCAAACAAATAGTTTTTTTGAAAAACATATTTATTACCAATTAATTTTAAAGTTCCATTATTAATAAGCTTTTCTCTTAGTTTTTGATAACCTAAATGTAAACTTGGAGAAAAAGTTTGGACTACTTCTGACCCTTCTAATACTACTATGCCTTCATCTGTTTGAATTGAATTTGCTTTTACTCCATTAGCCGATAAAGATAATTCAAGTGTTTTTGAAGTTGTAATAATTTGATTATCCTGAGTGGTTGCAGTTAAAGTAAGTTGATTTGAATTTTCTGATATTTTTAATCTTACCGGGTTAAGTTCTTCCAAAAGTTTATGCCCAAAAACACCTAATAGTAATTTTAGATAAACCAAAAACTCTTCCATTGCATCTCTATCCGCTGGCGGCAAGGAAGAAGGCTGAGATTGATTCCCATTTTCGATTTTATATCGCTTAGTCGAAGTAGCAATTTGAATTGACCGACTTTCTAAATATTTGACATGGGATTTTGTTAAATTTTCATCTTTACTAACAAAAAAAATCACTTCATTCCAAAACTCTTTGTTCGTATAGTGATTTTGCAACCTTTCAAAGACATTTTCAGCTTCCCCAATGTAGGTTTTATTGTCGCCGGTCTCTTCGTCATATCCAAATAAAAAGTAGACGCCTGGTCTATTAGCCGATTCATAAGATCTTAATTCAGGAACTCTATTTCTGGGACACGCAATAGATTCAATTGTTTGATTAACTACTTCACCAAATCTTATTCCAGTGACAGTCCCATCTTTTAGATAAATTCTAATACTTTTTCCAAATGTCGTCATATTAGTCGTATAGTTAGATTTTAAGATTCCATAAATAGGATCTATTAAATTGCTTAACCGTAAATAAATTAGATTTCATTTCCTTATTATACTTATAAGGATTGTTATAACTACCAGACACCAAAGACTTAGATTTCCAAATAGCAATGTCATATAATTCTAATTCTACGTCTAACCATAAATCCGAAAACAAACTCGGTTCTGAGCCCAATTCCCAAAATCCAGATTTAATACCCAGATTATCTAACCAGAATTGAATATCGGATTTGATGGTTCTTGTTTGGCTCAATAAGTTCTGAGCGGATCTTGTTGCAAAATTTGTCATTAAACATGCTCTTGATAAAATACCAAAGGGCTCTATATTAGTTTCCTGAATAGGAATCGAATTAAAAGAGGCTTTTGAAAAAATTGCATTATCGATTGGTTCCCTTCCTCTTTCTAAAAAATCAATAAGGTTAGAGCTAACATTACTACTTGGATTTTTACCTAGCGCAACAAATAAAGGCTCCAGATCTTTTTTTCTGTCCAATTCGGATATACTAGAATAACTAAATAAATTCTTATAAACGTATTCTAAGGAAAGGCGCCACAAGGTAGTTTCAAATAAGGAATTAGGATTGCATAGCTTCCACATTTCCTCTATAAAACTTATTCTTTCAAGAATCCCATCGTGGATCGGAGAAAAATTCAAATTAAAATTTTGAGGGCGATAGCTAACAACATTTCTTAGGTTTGTATCTTTGGACATGATACTCATGTCCAAACTCCAAGTATTTATCCACCCTTTTGCGAGCATTCCGGGTAAATATGTGCTGGCATCAAAACCTGTTGCAGTTATCCAATCATTTATGCTTTTATCTTCAACTTTAATAATATCAATAAGGGCACTAGCATTTGCTGTATCTGAAAGCCATTGGTCCAAGGCTGTTTTAGCGAAGTTATGGGTCCGAGATTCGGCATAATTAGGGCAAGTGGCCTTATGAACTTTGCCCGTAGAATCAACGATTAAGTTTCCCTTATCAAAAACTCCAATGCCCTGCGTTGCTAAAAAGGACATAATCGCTCTTAACTCTGCATAATAAGCATTATGAATGGCTGCACCATAATCTCCTTCTAATAAAGAGTGTATGGCCATAGAAAGGTAAGACCAACTGTTAGATGAATGTATAAAAACGGAACTTGCGATATAATCAATAGCATCTTGATCGACTAATGAGGATGAACCGAGTTGAGCATTTATTTTGTCAATAGTATCATCAATATAATTATTTGAAGGATTAACCCAACAAAGATTGGTGTTAAAATCGCTCTTTAAATTTGCAATAGCAGTTTTTATTGAGATGGAAGAAGCTAAATTAAGGTTTGAAATGGCCATTTTAGTATTTTAACCTTTTAATAACTTCTACTGCAATAGATGAAACCGTAAAAGGAGTTTCGCCGTCTATTGTACTTGTCGAGTTAGACAATATTTTAAGCAATTGTCTTCTCATCTCTTTATAACCACCACTACCTTTAAATTGATTTTGGTTTTGACGAATTTTGTCTTCACCATCAACGTTAGGATTAAACGCAGAAGGTGTTCTCCAATCAAAATTATCGCAAATCTCTTTACTAATTGTTGTTAAAAATTTATAAAGGGTCTTTTGTTCTT
>DATMPR010000087.1:0-2784 GCA_035567575.1 Bacteroidia bacterium | reverse complement strand
CGTTTTTCTCCAGATCCTCCAGACACGCTTTTAAATTACGGTAGCCCATAAGGGCAAAAATAGACATTATTTCCCTGATAATATTCGACCCCTTCAGGGTCGGAAGCGCTTCTTGTTTTCTCTTTTTATTTATATTGGAGTCCTTCGGACTCCTGTTTATTTTAATTGAATGATTTGAATACTGAAGGCATTCAATGTTAATAAAGAGAATAAGTAAATAAAATTTTACGACCCTGAAGGGGTCGAACCGTTTTTAATGAAGAAAAATTCTACTGGTTTATATCAACTGGATTCACATCGTTTGCGAGGATGCTTAGGCAATCTGATTTCAGGTCTGATTCTTTAATTTTTGTGCTTTCCCATCCTAATGGATAATATTTAGTTGGGTTTGCTTTTTCTATTAAAACGAATTCTGCCATGAAATAATTTTTTAATCGGCTATCTGATTTTATTAATTCAAACAGGCGAACCAATTTTGCATTAGTTGTACTGGTGCATTTGATAACATAAACAGCTTCTAATTCTTTTCCTGTATAGGATGGACTTTTCTTAATTTCAACAACAAATCCTTTTGCACTTTGAGAAGAAAAGGTTTTGGTGTTTAAGGAATCAAAACTCATGATTCCTAAGGAAGATACGATCAGGGATGTGGCGATAAGAAGTGCTTTCATGGTTATTTTGTGTAGCTAAAATACGACATAAAAAGATCACTTCGACACGTATGTAAGATATATAACGTTTTTGTTAATAAACGGTATTATTTCATTGACCTAAACCAATTTAAACCTGGTGAACCCTCCTCTGCCGGATAAGTTATCAAAACCTTTGTTGAAAAGCCTGCTTTATATATTAAATCATTCTTTTGTAACCACTAAGGACACAAAGTAAGCACAATGTTTATCTCCGTGGCCCTTTGTATTGTTTCTTAGTGTTCTTTGTTGTTAATTTTTATTGTACTGAAAATACTTTCTCGCCATTTATATATGTAGCAATAACTTTGGAAGAAAGGATTTTATTTTCATTACATTTCATCAGATCCGTATCTAAAATAACAAAATCAGCGAACTTATTTTTCTCTAAACTGCCTTTTTCTTTTTCCTCAAAATTGGAATAAGCGGCCCAGATTGTCATGCCTTTTATGGTTTCTTCACGCGTTAAAGCATTTTCCATTTGAAAACCGCTTTTCGGAAAACCTTTACTGTCTTTACGGAATACGGCTGCATAAAATGTTTTGAATGGCGAAACATCTTCCACCGGAAAATCTGTTCCCAAAGCAAGCGTTCCGGCAGCTTTTAAAAGTTCCTTATAAGCGTAAGCATATTTTACGCGTTCTTTTCCTAAACATTCTTCTGCCCAATACATATCGCTGGTGGCGTGGGTTGGTTGAACAGAGGGAATAATGTTGGATGTATTGTCTAAAAGACCCTCCACATCAATTGGTGTTGTGCATTGAAAATGTTCTATCCGCCATCGGGCATCATGTGCTTTTGTATTTTCCTTCTTTAGACTCTTATCATAAAATGTTGAATTGTACAAATGAAGAATCACTCTTACTGCTGAATCTCCGATACAATGCGTGTTCATTTGAAATCCTTTTTCAAAAAGAATTTTAGCGTACTTTTCAAAATGCTCTTTTGTATTTAGTAAAAATCCTTTCCATTTTGGTTTATCAGAATAATCTTTAAGCAAACAAGCACCACGTGAACCTAAAGCACCATCAGCATAGAATTTAAAAGAACGTACATTTAATTTATCCGTTTTGTACGGACCTTTTTCTAAATAATATTTATAATTCGGTGTGCTGTCGCTCAGCATAGCGTATATGCGCATTTTTAATTTTCCGTTTTTTTGTAATTCGTTAATAACATCAATTTCAGATTTCATTAAACCTGCATCATCAACTGTAGTTAAACCAACTTCAAAACAATTTTTTTGAGCGGCGAGGAGTGCATTAAATACTTTTTCTTTTGATGGAAGTGGAATTTTATTGGTAACTAAATCTACTGCGTTATCAATTAAGATACCTGTTAAACCTACTCCTGGTGAATCTTTAGATTTTTTCCCATCAGTATGGCCATACACTTTTTGAATTTCTCCGCCTTTAACTTCAAGTCCATAATAAAGCCCGGCTATTTCCATTGCTTTGGTATTTACCAATGCAGCGTGTCCATCAATCCGTTTTAAAATAACTGGCGTATTTGGAAAAAGGGAATCGAGAACAGTTTTATTTGGATATTCTTTTACATCCCAATCATTCTGATCCCATCCGCGACCGATGATCCATTCACCGGAAATAATTTCCCCTTTCAAGGGAATGTCAGCCATAGGCTGACGAGGGATGTCCGTTTGAACTTTAAATTCTTTCACTTTCTGTATGACTTCTTCAAATGATTTCGTTCCCACCAGATCTACCTGTTGCAAACCTAAACCATAACTTAAAAAATGACAATGCGCATCAATAAACCCGGGGAAAATAGCTTTGCCGCCAACATCTTTTACAACTTTTGCAGAATATGAATTTAAAATTTGTTCGTTGCTGCCTGTTTCAATAATTTTACCATCTTTAATCGCGATGGCTTGCTGAATGGTAAACGATGAATCAACAGTATAAATGACAGCGTTATGAATAATTAGATCAACTTCCGGTTTTTTTGTTGAACATGAAAACAGGAAACAAATAAAAAGTGGAAAAATTATTTTTTTAATCATTGCTTAAATATAAAATTAAATGAGTGCAGAACAAAATAAAGAAATTGCGATAAAATGGTTCGCCGCATTTAACGA
>DATMPR010000086.1:0-4121 GCA_035567575.1 Bacteroidia bacterium | reverse complement strand
AACTGCAATCTGCATTTGGTTTATTACAGCTTAAAGAAATTGATGCTAACATTACTAAACGTAAACTTGCAACGGCACAGTACCGGAAATTATTAAAAGACGTAAAAGGAATTCGTCTTCTTGAAGACATGGTTGATGTGGACCATAATTATTCTTATTTCCCTGTTTTTATCAATGAAAAATTTAATTACACCAGAGATGGTTTGTATGAAAAACTAAAACTAAGCAATATTTTTACCAGAAGATATTTTTACCCCTTGGTAAGTACCTTCGAGCCTTACAATTCATTTATCTCATCTCATAAAAATAATCTCGGTAATGCGTATAAATTATCTGAGGAAGTGTTGTGCCTGCCCATTTCTTCGGAATTAAGCAATGAGCAAATTGAATTTATCACCCAAGCCATAAAAAAATAAATTGGATACATTAAAAGAAAAAGCAATTCGTGGTGGTATTTGGACAGGTATTGAAAAACTTGGCAATCAAATCATTTCTTTCGGCATTGGTTTAATATTAGCACGTTTGTTGATTCCGGAAGATTATGGCTTATTGGGGATCGTGCTTGTGTTTATTGCCATTGCTCAGGCCTTTGTAGATGGAGGTTTTTCAGCCGCTTTGATCAGGAAGAGCAATGTAACGGATGATGATTACTCAACAGTTTTTTGGTTCAATTTAATTGCCGCGATATTATTTTATATAATTTTATTCTTTTCATCTTATGTCATTTCCTCTTTTTATAATGAACCAAAATTGATCCTCCTCGCCCAGGTGATAGGAATAAATATTATTCTAAATTCATTTGGTATAATTCAAAAAACCATATTGGTTAAAAAGTTCGACTTTAAAACTCAAACCAAAATAAGTCTGATAGCTACTGTAGCAGGCGGAGCAGTTGGAATTATTTCGGCTTTAAATGGTTTTGGAGTTTGGTCGCTGGTTATTCAAAATATTTCGAGGACCGTTATAATTAATTGCGGGTTCTGGCTTAAAAGTACATGGAGACCTTTACCTGTGTTTTCCGGAAATTCATTTAAAGAACTTTTTGGCTTTGGCTCAAAACTTCTTGCTTCAGGGTTAATATATACGATAAGTGGAAATCTTTATTCAATAGTAATAGGAAAAATTTACAATATAAAAAGTTTGGGATTTTATTCAAGGGCAAATCAATTCCAACAATTACCGGTAGTAAGTATTTATGGAACAATCAGCACCATTACTTTTCCCGCCTTAGTTGAATTACAAGATGATGATCAAAAATTAAAAAATGCAAGCAGATCAATTATGAAATTAACTGCTTTTATCCTCTTTCCAATAATGGGTATATTTGCGGTTATGGCACACCAGATAATTTTTATTGTACTGACTGATAAATGGCTTCCTTCAGTTCCGCTAATGCAATTGCTTTGCGTGGTTGGTGCTTTTTATCCTCTTCATGCAATAAACCTGGAAATATTAAAAGTGAAAGGGAGATCAGATCTGTTTCTTAAGCTGGAAATATTGAAACAAAGCTTAAACATTCTCGTAATTATTATTTGTTATAGATATGATGTGACTGGTTTAGTTTGGGGAATGATAGCATTGAATTTTGTTGGATATTACATTAACACATATTTTACAAAAATAATTATCGATTATGGTTTTAGGGAACAAATAAAAGATTTGTTGATACCAATTGCTTTAACGGCCATGTTAATTGTAATAATGTATGGTTTATCCTATTTAATAAAAGGACAGCTTGTACAATTAATAGTATTACCAATAATGGGTGCGGTATTTTATATTATAGCTTCTTTCTTTTTAAACTTAAATGAATATGCAGAGGTGAAGGCGATCCTGTTAAAAATAAAATTGAAAGTGTATGGATAAGCCAAAAAAAATAGCCATCATGCAGCCATACTTTTTCCCTTATATTGGGTATTTTCAATTAATAAATTGGGCTGATAAATTTGTTTTGTACAATGACGCTCAGTACATAAAAGGCGGATGGATCAACAGAAATAATATTCTGGTAAATGGAAGTAAACATCAGTTTTGTTTTAGCTTAGAAAAACAATCTGCTTTTTCCAAAATAACTGAAAGAATATTTGATCCAAAAAAAAAAGAAACAGAGCAGAAGAAATTTCTTAAAACAATACAGTTAGCTTATTCAAAGGCACCTTATTTTAATTTAATTTATCCTTTATTAGAATCAATTCAGACCACATATACAGCAAATTTATCTAAATCAATTTATAATTCTCTCAAGGTAATATGCAATTACATTGATATTAAAACGGAGCTTTTATTATCTGAAAATATTCCGTACGACAGAAATGCAGACGCGCAAAATAAAGTGATCGATATATGCTTGAAATTAAATGGTAACCGGTACGCAAATTCAATTGGGGGATTAGAACTCTATTCGAAAGATATTTTTAAAGCAAGTGGTATTGAATTAAATTTTTTGAAGACAAACCCCATTAAATATAAACAATTCAATAATGAGTTTATACCTGGTTTATCAATTATTGATGTATTGATGTTTAATTCAAAAGAAGAAATAAAAAAAATATTGGAAGAATATGAATTATCCTAAAGAAGCAATAGGCGGTTATTTTGAACTTGAATTAAAAAGGAACAAGTTATTTCATGAAAATGCTATATTATTAAATACAGGGAGAAATGCATTAGAGTTAATTTTAAGAACTGAAAAAATAAATAAAATATATTTGCCGTATTATACTTGCGATGTATTGTTGGAACCGATTAATAAACTGAATATCAAGATCGAGTTTTATAATATCAATGAAAAATTCGAACCAATTTTTTTAAAACAAACTAAAAACAAAGAGGCGTTCTTGTACATAAACTATTTTGGACTAAAAGAAAGTTATATTAAAAAAATAAGAAAAAGTATCAATAATTTAATTATCGATAATTCCCTGGCTTTTTATAGCAAGCCAGTAAAAGGCCTTAATACTTTTTATTCATGCCGGAAGTTTTTTGGTGTACCGGATGGTTCAATACTTTATATGAATAAAAAACCTCTCCTTAATTTCAAACACGATGTTTCGAATGACAGAGTTAAACATTTAATGATTCGATTAGAATTGAAACCTGAAGAAGGTTTTGATGCATTTAGGAAAAACGAAGAAGAGCTTTCAGATCAACCCATTAAAGAAATGTCAACATTAACAAAAAAATTGCTGCAGAACATCGACTATTTATCAATAAAAAAAATACGTGAGCAAAATTTTTCACACTTGCATAAAAAATTAAAAGCCATCAATGAATTGTCTTTTAATGTTAAAGAAATAAACGGCCCAATGAATTACCCGCTGCTGATAAAGGATGGATTTAAAATAAGAAGACAATTAATACAGCAAAGAATTTTCGTACCTTGTTTTTGGGAAAATCTACCTAGTGATTTGGCAGGAAATGGTTTTGAAAAGAACCTAAGTAGGAATTTATTACCTTTGCCTATTGATCAACGATATTCTCAAAAAGAAATGAAATTAATTGCAAACCTTATTTTAGAAAATCATGAATATTAAAGGAAAAAAAGTCACACTCAGAGCAATTGAAGAATCAGATTTGAAGCTTCTTCATAAATGGGCAAACGACCCTGAAATTTGGTATATGTTAGGAGGCTGGCACTTCCCCAGTAACTTAAATTACATGCAAAAATGGTTTGATAGTTTAAAAAGCGATCCTTTGAATCAACGCTTTGCAATTGATGCTCCCGAAGTTGGTCTTATCGGAACTATTAGTTTAGTTGAAATTGACTGGAAAAATAATAATGCTTTTACGGGCTTGCAGCTTGGTGATATTGATGTTAGAGGAAAAGGATATGGTATAGATACATTCATGGCTATTCAAAGATATGCGTTTGAAGAACTGCATCTCGAAAGGCTGGATGGGTCAGTTATTGAGTATAATGAAGCGGGATATGGTTTTATAACCAAGCATTGTGGTTGGAAGGAGGAGGGTCGTCAGCGTAATTGGTATTTTAGAAAAAACAGGTATTGGGATAGAATAATTGTGGGTATAACACGCCAGGATTATTTTGATTTAATTAAAAAGAACAGGTATTGGGAAAATGACCAATAAAAACAGAATACTTGTTACGGGTGCCGGTGGTT
>DATMPR010000085.1:0-8617 GCA_035567575.1 Bacteroidia bacterium | reverse complement strand
GGCCGGTAGTGGAATATCAATCTCATCAGGTTCCATAATAAACACAGCTCCGAATCAAACCGTAACCATAAACGGGGCAAGCGGAATTTACCCTAATTTTACTGTTACACCAGGGACAACGTATTCGGCCGGTAGCGGAATATCAATTTCATCGGGTTCCATAATAAACACAGCTCCCGATCAAACCGTAACCATAAACGGGGCAACCGGAATCTACCCTAATTTTACTGTTACACCGCCACCTGCAACAAGCATTACTCCCGGTAATTCTAACATTACAGTTACTAGTGTAGGACCCAACTTTATAATTTCGTCGGTACCTTCTTTATCATTATCAGGGGCACAGCTAAGTATTTCAAATGGAAATACAGTTACATTACCAACAGGAACTACTTATACTAACGGTGCAGGTATTAGCCTTACCTCCGGAACCATCATAACAAATACAGCGCCAAATCAAACCGTATTCATAAGCGGACCAAATGTTATTGGTTCTTATCCTAATTACACAGTGGGTGCAGGTTCAAATCCAAATATAATCGGACAGGGAGTTACAACTGTTACTACTGCAGGTAATAATTACACTGTCGCAAGTCCTCCCGTAAACATGACATACGCACCCGTAACCGGAGTTATTTCATATTCTCCTGCTATTGGTCCTAATACTTTAAATATTTCACCTTCGTTGACTTTTACAAATGCAATATTAACGGTTGGTTCAAATACTGTTTTTGTTCCGGGTACCGGTTTGTGGACAAAACCTACAGCAACGGTTACTTCACTAACAAATCCCGCCGATAATGTTGGAATTGGTACGGCAGCACCTAGCGAAAAACTACAGGTTGAAACCGGTGCTAACTCTGATATTTCAATTGTTTCAACCGGCGCTAATAGGGCAACTTTGAATTTGGGAACAACCGCCAATCATTTTCTTGGCGCAATGAGCTATAATGGCGGTACTAATAACATGGACTTTACCAGTAACGGAATTCCAAATCGATTATTTTTTGATTTTAGCGGAAGAACTGCGATTGGATACACTACGACTGTTTCCGAGTTGGATGTTAACGGAAGTTTAAGATTAGGAGGCAGCCGTTTATTTCTAGGAGGTGTTGGAGGTATCAATAGCGGTTACACCGGTATTTACGAAAATGGCGGTGATTTGAAATTAGCAGTTTTTCAAACCGGCGCTCCGGCTAATCCTCCATTTGCTTCAGGAGGTAATTCTATTGATGCAATGGTCATCAAAAACAATACCGGTAATGTTGGTATAGGAAATATATCTCCTACTACTCATTTACATATTTCAGGAACAAACGCAACTACAGTAACGAGCGCTTTTTCCTCTTCTCCTGAAACGTCTATTCGGCTGGATAATAGCGATCTAACAAATAATAATTTTTCGTCGTTAGTTTTTTCAACATTAGCTTCTAACCTTGCATCATTTGAAGCAGCAAAAATTTTAGGTGTTAATTCAAACCATACAAGTGGAAGTATCGGCGGTGATTTAGTTTTTATGACAAGGGATCCCGGTAATATTTTTGAGCGGATGAGAATTACTTCAACAGGCAGCGTTGGAATAGGTACTTCAAATCCAAGTACAATGTTAGATGTAGTTAGTGCTTCTTCTGACGTAGCAAATTTTACATCTACTTCGGCTACAGATAATAGAATTCTAATCAGTAATTCATCCGGATTAAAAGGAACAATGGGCTTTACTACTTTCAACAATACAATGCAATTTTCAAGTTATGGAAATGATGATCTTTGTTTTGGAGCAAATAATTTGGCAACCGTGATAATGATGCTAAAAACAAGTGGAAATGTTGGTATAGGAACTTCAGCTCCGACAGCTCAATTAGAAGTGAATCAATACACCAAACTTGGGAGTACTGCTCCGGCAGTTCAAATGGCCAAGTTAACGGGGGTAACTGGAATAGCCCAAGGCAATACAGCTAATATTGTAATTCCCGCGTTTATTGCGCCTGCAAAAATCTTATCGGTTACTGTTATGGTTCAATGGAATGCTGTCGGAGACTGGATCCAACCGGGTTATACTATTAATCCCGGTTACGAATTTGATTGGTATACCTCAGGAAATACTTTATTTATAACAAATAAAACAGCCAACTCAGGCAATATTCTAAGCAAAGCTATTCAGGTATTAATAACCTATGAACAATAATTTATAATAAAGATTGTATATGATCTTAACTTATTTAATAATATAAGGAACAAATTAAAAAATGAAAAATAAATTCAATTTAATTATTTGTTTGATTTTTGGAATTATAACAGTTTCAAAATCGCAAAGCATCCCTATTCATGTAATAAACTCTGCCGGTGGCGGCGGACCGGTAGGTACAACCAGTGTTGAAGTTTATTATAACATCGGAGAAACTGTAATTTCTACAATAAGCAGCGGTACAACTACAGTAACGCAAGGTTTTTTACAACCTGATATCGTTGGTAAATTTGGTTTAACAGCAACCGCATTTCCGAATGGGGTAAGTTGTGTTGGTAAATTAGATGGTTTTATTGCTATTACAGCCAGTGTGAGCGGGATTCAGCCACAAAGTGCTTTTACGCTCTCGTATTATTGGTCTAATGGAGCATGTCCTTCAAATAATTGTTCTTCTATTAATAATTTAAGTCCCGGCACTTATTCTGTTTTGGTAGTATCTACGTGTACTTCATCAAGTGTTGCTGATTCTGTTAAAGTTCAAAATATTGTTGTTGCAGATAATTTCTCTCCTTGTACAATTGAAATTTTTAATGGTGTCACACCTAACGGCGATGGTCATAATGATTTCTTTTACATAGGAAACATTGAAGAGTATCCAAAAAACAATGTAACTATTTATAACAGATGGGGACAACAATTAGCTCATATCGATGGATACAATAATATTGATAAGAAGTGGGATGGTACAATGAATGGCACAGGGAATCTCGCTCCAACCGGAACCTATTTTTACATTATTGATCTGGGAAATGGTAGTAAATTATTTAAAGGCTGGCTTGAGTTGCTGCATAATTAAAATTTTCAGGAAATTTTAAAATGAAAAAAATTCTATTGATATTTAGTTTTATGCAGATCGCCTTCTTTGCAGGCTCGCAAACTCTGGATAGCACAATGAGTTATTGTTTTGGCAAGAATAAAATTGTAACTCAATTCAATAACTGGTCTCGTCCGTGTATTTTTGATTTTGATAATGATGGTGACAAAGATTTTAATTAATATGAGAACAAAGATGAAAAAATTGATGGTTTTGGCAATTGCATTTAGTGCAATTAAAAGTTTTGCGCAGCAAGATCCGCAGTATAATCTTTATCAGTATAATCAGATGGTTATTAATCCTGCGTATGCCGGTGCGCGCGACGCAATTGCAATTGTAGCTGATGTACGTAAGCAATGGGTTGGTTTTGATGGCGCACCAACAACTGCTGCGTTTAGTGTTCACAGTCCGCTTGCTAATAATAAAATTGGTGTGGGAATAAATGCAATGAGCGATAAGATCGGTGCTAAATCTATCAGTTCATTTTATGGTAACTTTTCTTATATCCTTAAATTGAACAATAAAGCGAAATTGGCATTTGGTGCAAGAGCAGGTTATAGTAGTTATAAATTTAATTTTAATGATGTAAAATACAAAGATAGTGAAGATGCAGCGTATACAGATTTAAACTCTACTAATAAAGGTGCTTTGGATGTGGATGCAGGTTTGTATTTAAGAACAAATACATTTTATGTTGGTTTAAGCGCAACCCATTTAAATCAGGGATCTATCTATAAAAATTCGTTTCTGGTTAGAGATACAGGTGGTGTGGGAAGAGATTACACTTTGAGTTATGTTTTACGTCCGCACGTTTTTCTTACCATGGGAAAATCGTTTGTTATTAAAGAGAATTTTTTATTTAGCCCTTCAATTATGGTTAAGAATGTTGCTTCTAAAACAACAGTTGATGTTAACTTAAATTTCTTTGCTGCTAAGCGTGTTTGGTTTGGAGTTTTTGTTCGTCAAGCTTATGGGTTTGGCGCTTTATTTCAGGTTTATGTTACTAATCAATTCAGAGTTGGTTATTCTTATGATATAGGTACAGGTCCGAGGAAATATTTAGGAAGCTCACATGAGGTCATGATAGGTTTCGATATTAAGAAAAATAAATCTAAAATGATATCTCCAAGATTTTTATAATAGAATAACATCCCCAAAAATTCACAATGAAAAAGTCCTTAATACTGGTTGTAATAATATTTATTTCAGATCTTTCCTTTGCGCAAAAAAAGAAAGCCGATAAAGCTTTCGACAAGGGCCATTATGCCGCTGCAATTCCGCTTTATGAGCGTGCTTCTAAAAAAAGCGGGCAAGATCAACAAGAAAGCTTAATAAAACTGGCTGATTGTTACCGTATCTTAAGTGAATATAAAAAATCGGAAGATAGTTATAAAAAAGCTTTGGCGCTTAATAATAAAGTATCTCCCGAAGTAAAATATAATTATGGTTATGTTCTTAAAACAAATAACAATTATACTGAAGCGTTGAATCAATTTTATGCATATTTGGAAGATATGCCTACCGATGGAAAAGCAAAAAATGCGATCCGCTCTTGTCAGCAAATTAAATACTGGCAAACAAAAGCCATTGAATATGAAATACGGAACGTTGAAGGACTTAACACACCACGCTCAGAGTTTTGTCCTGCCGTATTAGGAAATAAATTAGTGTATGTTGGCGAAAAGCAAACTGATTTTTTTGAATATACAATTGATGAAACAAATGGCGAACCTTACATGAATGTTTTTGTTTCTAAGATCAATGTTGAGAAAGCTTCAGGACAAAAAGAATTTTCAGGAAAAATAAATGGTGAATACCATGATGGCCCTGTAAGTTTTAGTCCGGATGGTAAAACATTATTATTTACCCGTGTTGATTATAAAGCAAAAAAAGATAAAAACTTTATAAACCGTGCAAAAATATATTTTGCAAGCGGTCATGATTCTAAATGGAATCACATTAAACCTTTTCAGTATAACAGCGATGAGTATTCTGTAGCGCATCCTTGTTTAAGTGCGGACGGTAATTCTTTATTTTTTACTTCTGATATGCCGGGTGGACAAGGCGGAAAAGATCTATGGGTTTGTAAAAAGAATGGTGATGGCTGGGATAAGCCTGTTAATTTAGGCGTGGATATTAATACAAGCGGCGATGAAATGTTCCCGAACTCAAGAAAAGACGGAACTTTATTTTTCGCATCAAACGGCTTGGCAGGTTTTGGCGGATTAGATATTTTTTCAGCAAGGGAAAAAGAAGGTAAGTGGATCTTAAGCCGTAACGAGAGCATGAATTTAAATAGTGCCTCTGATGATTTTTCTATTTGTTTCTTAAATGATTCAACCGGTTATTTTTCTTCGAACCGCGAAGGTGGAAAAGGTAAAGATGATATTTATTGGTTTAAGTACACAAATAAATACATTACAATATCAGGAACTGTTTTATTAACTGAAAACAGTAATGATCCTGCTAAAAATGTAAAAGTGCGTTTGTTTGGTCCGGATAATAAAGTGCAGGACTCAGTTAAAACTGATGCGAAAGGATTTTTCAAGTTTGATAATTTAGATGCGGATAAAAAATACATGGCTGTCATTGATTCTGATGATCCTCAATTAGCAGGTAAGGCACGTTATTATTTAGCTAATTCAAATGGTGTTATTTCGAGGGTAACTAATAATTACGAGAATAAAAAATTTGCGTTCCGCAATTTACCAATGGATGTAAATGGTTTACCCGATCTATATACTGATGATGAGTTAACAATGGCAGGTAATTTATTATTTGGTGAAGACCGTAAACCAATTAAAAATACAAAGATCAAGATCACGAATCAATTTGGAGACGTGGTTGAAACTACTACTACTAATGAATTTGGCGCATTCGCTTTCCGTAATTTACCATTAGATCAAAATTACATTGTTAGCATTGAAGATTCTGAATTGGATCTGCCGGAAAACACTAAAGTTGTTTTAACGAACAAAAGCGGTAAAGAGATCAAGAGTTTCTATACATCCATGAAAGGTAAATTTAAATTTAATATGTTAGCAACAGAAAAAGTAATGTTATCTGATCTGGATGTGGACGATAAAGATCTGATAATGGAGTTATACGGTTATATTTACGATCAGGATAAAAAACCGTTTAATAATGCTAAATTATTTTTATTTGATGCGAACAATCAGTTAAATCAAACCATTACCACTGACGATAAAGGTAAGTTTGAGTTTAAAAATCTGAAAACAAATTTAGAGTACTTGTTTGACGTGGATGAGACTGATCCGCGTGTTAACGCATTAAAGAAATTATATATTGCAGATACCAAAGGACGTATCTATAAAGAATTGATCCGTACCACTAAAGGTAAGTTCCAGTTTAAAGTTCTGGCTGTTGATAAAGTGGCGATGGGAGATTTTACAGTAGATGATCCGTGGCTGAAGGTGTTAGAATTAAAACATAAAGCAAAACAGGATAGTTTGAAAAGTATCACCATTATTGAAAATATTTATTATGCATTTGGTGATTATAAATTTGACCGTGCGGGTCAAAATGTTTTAGATAAAGTGGTCGCCATTATGCAATCAAATCCTAATTTGATGGTGGAATTAAGTTCGCACACTGACTCAAAAAATACCAATGAGTTTAACATGGCCTTATCACAAAAACGCGCTAAAGCAGCAGTTGATTATATGATCGCAAAAGGAATTAGCAAGGCAAGATTAAAAGCGGTTGGTTATGGCGAATCACGTTTATTGAATAAATGTAAAGATGGAGTAGAGTGCAGCGATGAAGAGCACGCCAAAAACCGCCGTACCGAATTTAAAATCGTAGAACGACCAAAAGTTTAAAGCTTAACGTATTTTAATAGCTTGGCTTAAGTTATGGCAAGCTTTTAGTAATAAAGAACACAGATCAACTCTGTGCTTTTTGTTTAATTTTGAAAAGCATTATGAAGAAAATTTATTTGTTCATCCTATTGTTGTCTTGTTCTTTATTACAAGCGCAAACAACCACTACAACCACAGCTTCCGGCACACTTACAACAAATTCTAATATTAAAAACCATGACCGTTATTATAATTCCTGGCGTTTTGGTATTAATCTTGGTGCCATCTGGGAAACAGCTGATGTAAGAAGCACACCGGGTTTTGCAGGCGGATTTACTTTAGAAAAAGGTTTCTGCGAAAACAGAACGAATTTTTTTAGCTGGGCTCTTAAAGGTCGCGCGCTCTGGGGCACTGCTTATGGTTTAGATTACAAAAGAAACTATGACGTAAAATCCAACCCCGCATTAAACGGTTCTTATAACAAACTTATTAAATACGATTCAACAAGCAGATACGTTTATAATAATTACCGTACTCAAATAGCAGAAGGAGCATTGGAATTGCAGTTATGTTTTAATCGTTTGCGTGAACGGACTAATATTTTATTAAACCTTTGGGCCGGAATTGGTTTTACAAGTTACCGTGTTAAAACTAATTTATTAGACGCCAATAATAAAATGTACAATTATTACAAAGTAGATTCAACAGGCGGCGCCGCAAATATTATTTCATCACATAAATTTTTGTTAGATGGAAGTTATGAATCCTATGCAACAAATAGTCAGAATGGTAATATATTAACCTTATCTCCTTCCTGTGGTGTTGGTTTGGGTTATCGTTTTAATGATTACGTTTCTATTTTATGGGAATATAAATTGACTTTTCCGCAAGGTATCTATGCTGATTACATGGATGGAATTAAAGGCAGTAACAACGATCCGATCGGCTGCTCAAAAGACTATTACCATTACACATGTATAAATTTCTTATTCAAAATTGGTGGTGGTCACCATAAAAAAACAGAATCAGTAACTAATGTAAATAGTTATACGCCCGTTAATACAAATACTTATGTAAATACGAATTCGGTAGTTACTGCTCAGAATGTAATTCAAAAACCAATTGTAAATATTACAAACCCGCCATACTCGCCATATAATGAAAATACGATCGCAAGTTTTACTGTTGATGCAAAATTGTATAATGTAAATCACCGTAATGAAGTTAACATCACATTCAATAATTCTGTGATCACAAACTATATGTGGCTCGGAAAATTTATAAGTTTTGTTGCGCCACTTAATATTGGCAGTAATGTTGTAACTATTACAGCAATTAACGAGGCAGGCAGCGATTCTAAATCTGCAATAATTAACTATAACGGAATTCCGCCGCAAATCACAATTACAACACCGGGTGCAGGTCAACATATGACAACGCAAAGCATGCAGGATCTGAATGCAACTGTTTTAAATGTAGGGTCAGCCTCTGATATTTCAGTTAAATTTAATGATGCTGCTTTTAATTCATTTGGTTTTAATCCAGCTGACCATTCTTTATACATGCAATTACCTTTGTTAAAAGGCACAAATTATGTTGATATTACGGCTACTAATTATTTTGGAAATGATTTTAAATCACAGATCATTATTTATAATCCAACTAATGCGGTTGTTCCTTCAACAGTAACTCAATTGCGGCAAGTTACAGTTGCAATTACCGATCCAAATGTTAGCC
>DATMPR010000084.1:0-5099 GCA_035567575.1 Bacteroidia bacterium | reverse complement strand
TTAAATCGTTGTAAAAAATATAATTTGAAAAGCTTCGGTTAATATCGCTTAACAGATCCACATGGTATTTGTTGGTGCTGTCTTTGTAAATGGCTTTAATACGTTCGGTGTAAGTCCGCAGCGAACGTGTATCAAAATAACGGAACTCATTGCCGCCGTTAAAAGTGCTTGCGTCATCTAAACTATAAGTTAACTGTGTTGGTGTGTTAAACGTTGGTTTAATATCGTACACTGCATTATCCCAGCGGTAATTCTGTGTTAGCACAACTTTTAAGTCGACAGATGCATTTGTAATGTTATAATTTGTGTTTGTGATATTAAAATCCATGTGTTGTTTTTCGTACTGTTCATCATTACCAATGGCTTGTTTAATATTAGCTGTAACACTGATTTTTTCATCAAAGATCATGAAGCGTCGTGATAATACAGTTTTGTTTTTGTCACCATCCTGATAAACATAAACTACATAATTACCCGATTTAGTGAATTGCATATTAGGTGTCGGGAACAGAATGGAATAGTGAATATATTTTTGTAAAGTATTAACCGAGAAATTATAAGTTAAAAAATTCAGATCATAAAAACCCGCTACGTATTCCGATATCATTAAATCACTCGGATTCCATTTTGCATCGCAATGCACAACCGTCATTGAATATTGTTTTTTATCGCCATCCAGATCATCAAAACTTAATTGTAATTGTTCGTCGGAATTAAATTTTAGTAGAGGAAGTCCAAACTCCCAGCTCGATTCGTAAAGCTGTACGGTTTTAATGTTTGGTTTGTAAGTGAAATCTTCGTAGCGCAGCTGACTATCGTTCGAATAATCATCTTGTGCAAAAGAAGAACCAAGAATAAGAAGAAAGAATAAAGTATAAGAATATTTTAATGTTTTAAATTTCATTAATAGATTAATGCAAATGTATTGCCAAATGTACAAATTGAATGGTTTTAGGAGGATAAATAGGGAATATTAACGATTATTGGCCGCTTTATTGTAAAACTTAATGCGCGATTCAGTTTTATTAAGCAAACGTACAATGTTTTTGCGGTGGGTGATGATCAGTAATACAGCAGTGAGAATTGAGAATACGATCAAGATCATATCATGGTTATGCATACCTAAATTAAGAATGATAGGGTAACTGATGCCGGCCATTATGGAACTTAAAGAAACATAACGGGTAATAAATAATACCGTTAAAAAAACAAGTAACGCTACCGAACAGGAAACCGGGGTGATACACATAACGACACCTAAAATTGTAGCGACTCCTTTGCCGCCTCTGAAACCCGCAAAGATCGGGAAAATATGTCCTACCAAAGATGCGATACCTAAACCAATTTGAAAATTAGTGAAGAATGGGGTATCCATGGCGAACCCGCTTAAAAATGATAATGAAACTGCGGCTGTACCCTTTAATACATCTATAATTAATACCGGAATCCCTGCTTTTGTACCTAATACCCTAAAAGTATTAGTAGCACCGGCATTACCACTTCCAAACTCCCTAACATCAATATTATAGAAAAACTTACCTATCCAAACGGATGTAGGTATTGAACCCAATAAATAGGCGACAAAAAGGAACAAAGTTATGTACAGTACTTCCAAAACTTTAAAAGTTAGTTAAACAAAAATAAAGTAATTATTAAGAAATGGGTTATAAATATCAATTTATATCGTCTATAATATAAACAGAAAATGTTAATTAACTAAATATCAATTAGTTAATAGTTACCCTTTAACTTAACACCTTGCTCAATTCTCTGCAAAGCGGTAATATAGGCGCCCATGCGCATGCTTGTCTTATATTTTTCGGCATTAGCCCAAACGTTACTAAAAGCAATTTCCATTTTATGATCATGCTTAGTATTAACTTCTTCTTCTGTCCAATAATATCCGGCTTTGTTTTGTACCCATTCGAAATAAGAAACGGTTACACCGCCGCTGTTAGCTAAAATATCAGGAACGACAATGATTTTACGTTCGTTTAAAACATGATCAGCTTCAGGCATTGTTGGTCCGTTAGCACCTTCAACAATAAGTTTCGCCTGAATTTTTTTAGCGTACTCTTCGTTGATCACATTTTGTAAAGCTGCAGGCACCAAGAGATCACATTTATAAAGTAATAATTGGTCGTGCGGAATTTCTTCAGCGCCTGTAAACCCTTTTAATATGCCTTTATTTTTTGCAGAATATTCTAAAGCAGCTTTCACATCAATACCTTTTTCGCTATAGAAAGAAGCAGTATGATCACCAATACCAACAATTTTTATTCCTTTTTCAGATAATAAACGTGCCGAATGTGAGCCTACATTTCCAAAGCCTTGTACGATGGCCGTTACATTCTTAGGATCTAATCCCAATTTTTTAAGAGCAGCTAATGAGTTAACCATAACACCGCGTCCGGTTGCAGCATCTCTGCCCAACGAACCTCCAATTGCTATTGGTTTTCCTGTGATCACTCCGGGAGAATCTTCTCCTGTAATTTTATTAAGCTCATCTAAGATCCAAGCCATCTCGCGGCCGCTTGTACCCATATCAGGAGCGGGAATATCTTTATTTACTCCAAAAACATCTTTCATTGCTTTAGCATAAGCGCGTGACATACGCTCTAATTCACCAACACTCATTGCACGAGGATCACATTTGATACCGCCTTTTGCACCACCGTAAGGGAGATTTGCAACTGCGCATTTAAAACTCATCCAGGCCGCAAGCGCCATAACTTCATCCTGATTTACATCTAACGCATAACGGATACCGCCTTTAGACGGGCCAATTGCTACTGAGTGTACAACACGATAACCTTCAAAAACTTCGATCTTACCATTATCCATCATAACAGGTAAACTTACTTTTACTTGCTTAATTGGATTTTTTAAAATGATTTTAACGTCATCCGAAAGGTTCATTAATTTTGCCGCTACATCGAGACGGGCCAGTACCGCTTCAAACATACTTACATGTTTTTCGGCAGCTGCATTAGCAGTTATTGTTGACATAAATACAAGATTTTGTTAGTTACTGGGGGTTAAAGTTAATACAATTAACAGTTACGTGCAATAAAAAAAGAAGGTTTTAAGACGCCATTTCCCGGCTGTTTTGTACCTAAAAAACAGGTTTTAAACGCTATAATTATAAAGTTGGTGGGAATAAATAACCAATCGGAAATTAATAGGCGTATATTAACATCGTTTATTTGTTTTTTAGCTATTTGTAAGGTTTATTTGAACCTCTATGGATGAATTCCTGAAAATATTTTCTATTTTTTTCACGGGCATGTTAGGCTGGGGCAAAGTTTCGGTGCCATCTGCAGTTGCTTTTTTTGATTTTAATTTTTGGAAAGTTATTGGAATTACCTGTTCAGGCGGAATAACCGGCGCCATTGTTTTTACAAACATCAGTGATATGTTAATGAAATGGTGGCATAAGATAAAAATGCAATATTTCCGGAATCATGTTCACCCAAAAGTATTTACAAAAGCAAACCGCCGCATCATTAAGATAAAAAAACGTTTTGGTATTTGGGGCATTGCTTTTTGCGCTCCCATTTTTCTATCAATTCCGGTAGGCGCTTTTGTAGCGGAACGGTTTTATAAGAACAAGAAAAAAGTAATATTGGCTATAAGTATAACGGTGTTATTTTGGAATACTATTATTTATTTTCTGCTTGTGTTCTTTTACGAATCCCTTAAGAGGTTCCTATGACGCACTTATTTTTTGATCTGGATAATACACTCTGGGATTTTGATAAAAATTCGCGGCTTGTTTTACAGAAATTATTTTTGGACAATGGTTTTGAAAAAAAACTGGATGTTGATTTTAATACCTTTCATGATTTTTATTATAAGAAGAACGACGAACTTTGGCATTTATATTATTTTAATAAAATAAAAAAAGAAGAACTGCGTTATAAACGTTTTTACGATTCGTTCTTAAATTTTGGTCTGGATGATTTAGCATTAAGTAAAGAAATATCTGAGGAGTATGTAAGGATCTCACCTTACTCCAAAGAACTATTACCTGGCTGTATTGAAATGCTGGAACATTTTAATTCAACGCATCATTTACATATTATCACCAATGGTTTTGCCGAAGTACAAAATATTAAAATAGATAACTGCGGTTTGAGGAGTTATTTTAAACAAATTATCATTTCTGAAGAACACGGCTTAACAAAACCACATGCAGATATTTTCAAACTAGGAGAACGTCTTGCTAAAACAACTTCAGATAAATGTGTTATGATCGGTGATAATTGGGTAAGCGACATTGAAGGCGCAGTTGGAGCAGGGTGGAGAAGTGTTTTTATTGAAAACAAACAACCTGCAAAATATAAACACGAAAATATTTCTGTTATTACAAACCTGAACGAATTAAAATCTCTGCTTAAATAAATTATTTCTCCATTAAGTGAGAGTGCTCCACTTTACAGATCTGACTCAAATAACGTTTGTACCATTGGTCAGCTTTTGCTTTTGCCATTAAGTGGGTGGAGTGCTGCCGCCAGTTACCAATAGCCTGCATATTTTCCCAATACGAAATAAAAATACCGCTGTTGCCGTTATTTACACTTTCGTAACCTAAAAACCCCGGTTGCTCTTGTGCAAGATTTAAAGTTAAGTCATCCATTTCTTTATAACCTTCAATATTACCGGATTTGGTTGAAGCGAAAATTACTGCATAATAATCTTTTTGCGGGGGTATTTTTTTCCAGGGCATGATCTATTTCTTTTTTAGATTGCGTTCAATATATTTATCGGTGGGTAACAAACTTTGCTGAATTCGTTTTGCATATTGTATGCTGTCTATAATTTCTTTTTGTTTTTCTTCTACAATGATTTTTTGCTGTTCAATAATTATATTGGCTTTTTGTTTATGTTTAAAAGCTCTATAGGAAACTACGGCTATTATCAGCATTAAAATAAAACCCAATACCGCACCATATGAATACATTTTTTGCTGTTGAATTTCTTTTTCGTGTTCAAATCCTTCTTTAATTTTTATTTCAGCATTCTTTAAACTATCGGCAATGGCTTTTTTATCAAAATCATATTGCAATTTGGCCTGACTCGATTTTTTTGTATTTTCT
>DATMPR010000083.1:0-16778 GCA_035567575.1 Bacteroidia bacterium | reverse complement strand
GATAAAGCTCCTGCGCCTGTTTTTTCAATTGCGTTTATACTTGTTAAAACAGCTGCACCTCCGATGGTATGCCCTGATGCACCTGTAAATCTTAATAAACTAGTATTACCTGTGTAGGTACCATCGTGGGTAAAGTTTGCGCTAAATTCTAAATGAGAACCTGCAGTTACATTTAATGTTGCACCGGATTGAATATCAATGTTATCGAAATAAGCTCTTGTTGTAGCAGTATTGCCTGAAGTAACAACACAAGAAGCACCATAAAAATCTACAATAGAGGTTCCGGTAGTAAAAGAACCAATATTAGTATTGATCCAATTTCCGGTTAAAGAAATATCTCCACTCATTGCTACTGCGCCAACAGTATTTATAGTAATATTCCCGATTTTGTTTCGTGCAGCAGCACCGGCTCCTATAATTGTTGCCGAAGCACCATTGAAATTAAAAATGCCTGTATTTCCCGCTGGTATACTTATATTAGATCCTTGAATTTGTAAGGTTTTGGAAACATTGATCGTTCCTTTATAAGCAAACGGTTTTGAACCTCCATTTAATAATAAGATATCGGCAACGGATGCTGCAGCTCCAAAATCCATTGTTCTTAATGGTGCTGATAATGGAGTAGCATCAATAACGGACAAATCAAAAAACGACCAGGGACCTGACATAACTATTGTTGCTCCAAAAGCAATTGCTATTTCTATAACACCATTATTATGCGTAAAAGTACCACCGGTAAATGTCATATTTCCGCCGGTAGTAAGGACTTGGCTTGTCGAAATAAATGTTCCTGCTGCTATCGAGAAAGCGCCTTCAATAGTGGGATTGGTAGCAAGAGCGTTAATTGTTCCACCATAACCTCCATTAACTGATAGAGAAGCCACATCAATATCAACATCAAAATTACAATTTTTAGATGAAGTTCCATCAAAAATAACAGGATCAGCAGCGCCAGGGACAATACCTCCAGCCCAGTTTCCTGCATCGCTGAAGTTATTAGTAGCACCCGCCCCATTCCAAGTTATCTGTGCATTTACACTTACAAGTGTCAAGCAAAAAACAAATGCAAAAATTAATTTTTTAGTATATAGTTTCATGATATAAAGATTTTGAAGTTTATTTCTTAAACGTAAATTTATTAAATCGGTTGCCTTTATACAAATTAATTTATAACAATTTTGGCTCCTTTCTTACATGGACAGATTAATTGAGCGAATGGTTGGTTTAGAAGAGTAAATATTATAGCTAAAGATAGTATTTGTCGACCTAAATAATTTAGTACATTCTACCAATAAAACCCTATTTAAAGCCATATAAACCCACCATTTTACCAGATATAAAAAACTAGCTTAAATCTCTGGTTATAAGGTTATCGACTTGTAAATTATGGTAAATTTGCAAATCATTTAAAACTGCATGATCTTTAAACCTTGTTATAAATACCTGCTTTCGGTCCTTTTTACGGCCGTTTCCTTATCATTCTTTGCCCAAAATTCGGGCACAATAAGGGGCTTTCTTTATAATAAAGAAAATGGCGAGCCTGTAATATTCAGTAATGTATTTTTAAAGGGTACTACAATTGGCGCCAATACCGATATAAATGGTTTTTTCTCCATCACAAAGATACCGCCCGGCGATTATACTTTACTGATCACCAACTTGGATTTTGATACTATTTCAGAAAAAATAACCATAAAAGCCGGCGATATCATAAGTAAAAAATACTTCAATAGTAAGGGTGGTATTAAACTTAAAGAAATTGAAATTAGTACAGCCGCCACCGATAAAGTTGAAAACACAACTGTAGCTGTTCAAAAAATTGACCCAACTATTATTGCTAAACTCCCAAGCGTAGGCGAACCCGATCTGGCACAATATTTACAAGTGTTACCCGGCGTAACATTTACCGGCGATCAGGGCGGACAATTATACATCCGCGGTGGTTTGCCTGTACAAAATAAAGTGTTGCTGGATGGAATGGTGATCTTTAATCCTTTCCACTCCATTGGCTTGTTTTCTGTTTTTGATAATGATATTATGAAAAACGCCAATGTTTACTCAGCAGGTTTTGGTGCAGAATACGGCGGAAGAACTTCTTCGGTTATGGATGTAACTACGCGCGACGGAAACAAAAAAAGAATGAGCGGGAAAATTGCAGCTTCAACTTTTGCTTCTAAAATCATGTTGGAAGGCCCGTTAGTGAAATTAAAAGAAAACGGAAAAGGCAGCGCTTCTTATATTTTTTCTGCCAAATATTCTTACTTACCGCAAACTTCAAAATCACTTTATTCTTACGCCAATAAAGATGGTTTGCCATTTTATTTTGCGGATGCTTACGGCAAAGTTTCTATTAACGGTAATAATGGGAGTAAAATAAGTTTCTTTGGTTTTAATTTTAATGATAAAGTAGATTACCCGTCTATAGCAACTTATAAATGGTCCTCATCAGGCGGTGGTTCTAATTTTGTTTTAATACCTAACAACTCTAATTTATTAATTGAAGGTGTGTTTGCTTATTCCAATTACAAGATAAATTACTCAAATCCGGTTGTAGAAACGGATGCCAAACAAAGCAGCGTAAGTAATTTTAATGCAGGTTTTAATTTTGTAAAATTCATCGGGCGCAACGAGTTAAAATTTGGTTTTGAAGGGATTCTTACCAATACAGATTACGAATTACAAAATCCTTATTTCACAAAAGTTAAACTCGAACGCGCCACTTCAGATATTGCCGGTTTTGTAAAGTATAAACTAGTTGATCACAAAAAACGTTTTGTTTTAGAGCCAAGTTTCCGGATTATGTACTACGCTTCCTTAAATGTGTTTTCGCCTGAACCACGCATTAGCGCTAAAGTAAATTTTACACCTAAGATCCGCTTCAAAGGTGCAGCAGGTTTATATAGCCAAAGTTTAATGAGCGCAAGTTCCGATCGCGATGTTGTAAATTTATTTTATGGCTTTATTAATGCTCCCGAAAACGATCAATTACCTTCTAAATACCTTGATAAAGATGCAAGATCGCACACACTCAGTTCTTCAGTACAAAAAGCGCAGCACCTGGTTGCAGGTTTTGAATTCGATATCTTAAAATACTTTGAATTAAATATTGAAGCATATCAGAAAAATTTCAGGCAAGTTGTAAATGTTAACCGCGATAAATTATTTGATGATGTACCCGAAAACGCCGACAAACCCGATGCCATTAAAAAAGATTTTGTAATTGAAGAGGGCCGTGCACGCGGATTGGATTTTGTTTTGAAGTTTGAATACAAACGTTTTTATTTTTGGGCTGTTTACTCTCTTACATATAACCAACGCTGGGCGGGCAATACTGAAACTGGTAAAGTTGTAGAATATCCGCCAAGTTTCGATCGCCGCCATAATGTGAATCTGGTTACCTCTTACACTTTTGGCAAAAAACGTAATTGGGAAGTTAATGCCCGTTGGAATTATGGTTCACCTTTCCCAACAACACCAACACAAGGTTATTATCCGCAGCTTAATTTTAATAACAGTTTAACTTACGATTACACAAGCGCTAACGGACAAGTCGCTTATTTACCCGGTGATATTAACTCCGTTCGTTTACCTGATTTTCACCGTTTGGATATTGGTATGAAATACCGCTATACCTGGTCGCAGCGCATTATTCTTGAATTCAGTTTTGGTGCTACTAATGTTTACAACCGTAAAAATATTTTTTATGTTAATCGCTTTACGTTTCAACGCATCAACCAATTACCATTCCTTCCTAATTTAAATCTTAGTTTACATTTTTAAGTAAGACTAAAGCAAGTTGGTTTTTTAAATTTTATATTTACCTTTAGGTATGTCAATTAAAATTTATACCAAAACCGGCGATAAAGGACAAACCTCTTTAATAGGCGGAACACGTTTGCCTAAACATCACATCCGCATTGAAGCTTACGGAACTGTTGACGAATTAAATTCGTTTGTTGGTTTGGTGCGTGATAGTATTTCGGAAAAAGAATTGTTTGATCTGTTAATTGAAATTCAAGACCGTTTGTTTACAATTGGCTCCTCATTAGCCGCTGATCCTGAAAAAAATAAAATGCAATTACCGAAATTGAACGAAAGCGATGTTGTGCTGTTAGAAAAAGCAATTGATAAAATGAACGAAACTTTACCTGAAATGAAAAGTTTTGTTTTACCGGGCGGACACCCAACAGTTTCACATTGCCACATTGCACGCTGCGTTTGCAGGAGAGCAGAGCGGGCTGTATTAAAACTTTCGGAAAATGAAAAAGTAGATGAATTAATTTATAAATATTTAAACCGCTTATCAGATTATTTATTTGTTCTAAGCAGAAAATTAACTCAGGATCTTAAAGCCAACGAAATTCCCTGGAAAGCCAGAATGTAAAATTGCAGTTGCCAAAAGAAATAGTTGATACAATGATGGCTAAAGATTTTTTTAGTCAGTGGTTAGGTATTAAAGTTTTAGAAACCGGAAACGGAATTTCAAAACTCAGTATGACAGTCCGCAAAGAAATGCTAAACGGTTTTGGTATTGCTCATGGCGGAATTACTTATTGCTTAGCAGATAGCGCTTTAGCTTTCTCATCCAATTCTCATGGAAAAAAAGCTGTTTCTATTGAGACTTCGATTTCACACACCATTTCTTTATCTGAAGGCGATGAAATAATTGCTGAAGCAAAAGAAGAGCATTGCTCTAATAAAATCGGCATTTATTCTGTTGTGATCAAAAGAACTTCAGATAATGCAATTGTTGCACTTTTTAAAGGTACCGTTTACCGCACCTCAAAAGATTGGTAGCGCTTATGCTGAAGCTTCGGCGTAAGCATAAAATTTGTTAATAGCTTAAACTTTTCTCATTTATAAAAGTCAAACGTTAAACAAAATAAATTCTTATGAAAAATTTAAAAAAAATAGTTCTGATGGTAGTAAGTCTTTTATTACTCAGGACGCTAAATAGTTTTTCGCAAAGAGGCCGAGGTTATGGGCATGGAGGCAGAGGGTACCGCTATGGCGCAAAAGTTGTAATTAAGCAAAGTATTTACCGGCCGGCTAAAATAGTTGTTTACCATCCTTTTTGGGGACCGAAACGCGTATTTTACCATCGGTGGGTCTATTTTCCACGTTACAATTTTTATTGGGATAATTGGAGAAATCATTATGTATTTTGGAATGGAACCATTTGGTTTTCGCAGCCTGCTCCTCCACCAACAGTTGTTAATGTTAATATAAATAAAGAAAAACATTACGAATTAAAAGACGCTGATGATGACACCGATGATATATATAAAAACAACGAAACTCACAAAACAGAATATAAACCTGAATAAGGTTACAGGTTATTAGGTGTTTGTTACTGAGTTGGGAGTTGATCAAGCTAATTTAATTTGAAAAAAGAATCCAAATAAACTTATCTCCGAACTCCTAACTATCAACTCCGAACTATTTTCGTAATTTAGTACCTCCTAAGATTTACAAATTATGAACCAGGCATATATTATAAACGGCGTACGCACTGCCATCGGAAATTTTGGAGGTACACTTTCAGTTGTCCGTGCTGATGATTTAGCAACCCTTGTTTTAAAAGAATTAATCAAAAAAAATCCCGGCGTTGATTGGGCACAAGTTGGTGATGTTATTTTAGGCTGTGCCAACCAAGCCGGCGAAGATAACCGCAACGTTGCACGCATGGCCGGTTTACTGGCCGGTTTACCAATTACAGTAGCCGGACAAACTGTTAACCGATTATGCGCTTCAGGTTTAAGTGCAAGTATTGACGCTGCACGTTACATACAATTAGGCGAATCAGATCTGATGATCAGTGGTGGTGTTGAAAATATGACACGCGGTCCGTGGGTTATTTCAAAAACATCTTCTGCTTTTGGAAGAGATGCACAAATGTTCGATAGCAGTTTTGGCTGGAGATTTATTAATCCGAAGATGAAAGAAATGTTCGGTGTTGATGCTATGGGTGATACTGCAGAAAATGTTGCTGAATTACATAAAATAAATCGTGCCGACCAAGATGCGTTTGCATTGTGGAGTCAGAAGAAAGCGGCAGTTGCAGCGGCAGGAGGCAGGTTCGCTAAAGAAATTGTTCCGGTTGAAATCCCTCAAAAAAAAGGTGATGCACTAAAATTTGATAAAGATGAATTTGCAAAACCAAATACAACGCTTGAAGGATTACAAAAATTAAAATCTGCATTTAAAAAAGATGGTACTGTAACCGCAGGAAATTCATCAGGTTTAAATGATGGCGCAGCAGCATTATTATTAGCAGGAGAAAAAGCAATAAAACAATTTAATTTAAAACCATTAGCACGCATTGTATCGAGCGCAGTTGTCGGTGTGGAGCCGCGCATTATGGGATTAGGCCCTGTTGAAGCAAGTAACAAAGCAATTAAAAATGCAGGCTTAAGCTGGAAAGATATTGACATTATAGAATTAAACGAGGCTTTTGCCGCGCAAAGTTTAGGTTGTACCCGTCAATGGAAATTAGATGACAACGATCCGCGGATAAACCCTAACGGTGGTGCTATAGCTCTCGGACATCCACTAGGAATGAGCGGCGCGCGCATTTTAAATTCGGCGGCTATTGAATTGCAGCTGCAAAATAAAAAATATGCTTTAGTCACAATGTGCATTGGGGTTGGACAAGGTTATGCAGCGATAATTGAAAAATGTTAGACAATTAACATTCACCTGCTCAATTTTATCATACTCCGACAAATTTTCCTCAATTCCTTATCTTCATTTAACTTTACGGTATGAGAAGTAAAAGCATATTTCTGGTTATCCAAATGGTTGCCTGGGCGGTATTTATTTTATTTCCGGCATTCGTATTCTCTACAATACAACCTGCCATGCTGGGCGGCTCTCTCAACCCTGCCTTAAAGGGAATTATTGTTTTACATTCTATGCTCATTGTCTTTTATTATTTTAATTATTACTTCGCTATTCCTAAGTATTATTTTTCTAAAAAATATCAAATGTACTTTGGAATTCTATTTACAGTTTTATTTTTAATACTTTTTGTAATGGAGTGCAATAAAGAATTTAATCCCTTCTACAAATCTACCTTACAACATAGTGAGTTTCTTTTTATTTCAAGTATTGTCATTCGGTTCCTGATGATTTTTTTACTTTCCCTTGGTATTGCAAGCTACAACCGCTTAAAGCAAACTGAAGAAGGAAAACTAAAAGCAGAATTATCTTATTTAAAAGCGCAAATTAATCCGCATTTTTTATTCAATACTTTAAACAGCATTTATGCTTTAACTGTAAAAAGATCTGATAACGCTCCGGAGTCTATTACAAAATTATCCTCTATAATGCGGTATTCTATTACCGACGCAGCACAAGATTTTGTAGCACTCGATAAAGAACTAAATTACATCAACGCTTATATTGAATTAGAAAAGTTACGCTTAACTGATAAAGTAAAATTAAATTATACTGTTAACGGTGATCCCGCCGGAAAACAAATTGCCCCTTTAATTTTTATTCCCTTTATTGAAAATGCATTTAAGTATGGTGTTAGTACCCAGGAAAATTCGGAAATAAAAATTTCAATTGTCATTGGAAAAAACGACCTGAATTTAACAGTAGAAAACACGAAAGTGAGAGCTGATAATAAAAATAAATTAGGTTTAGGGATCACAAATACTAAAAAGCGTTTAAGCCTTCTGTATCCCGGAAAACATACACTGGAAATTAACGATGCCGAAAAAAAATTTTCGGTGAAACTCAATTTAACTTTAAATGATTAATTGCATTGCCATAGATGATGAGCCTCTTGCTTTGATGATCATAGAGGAATTCTGTTCTAAAGTTCCATTCCTCCAATTGCAAAAAATGTTTACCGATACTTCCGAAGCCGCAAAATATTTACGGAAATTTCCCGTCGACCTTGTTTTTTTAGATATTCAAATGCCTGATATGTTAGGCACGGAATTTTTTAAACAACATGCTAAAGATAAAATGGTGATCTTTACAACAGCTTTTACCGAATACGCCATTGAAGGTTTTGATCTGAACGCGCTTGATTATTTATTAAAACCAATTGATTACAATCGTTTTTTACAAGCTGCTAATAAAGCGCAAGAGTATTTTAATTATTTGCATCAGTCCGACAACAAAGCGCATCAATATCTTTATGTCCGTTCAGAATACAGCTTAGTTAAAATTGCTTTCTCCGAAATACTTTATATTGAAACTTTGGACGATTATTTAAAAATTCATTTGCAGGACAAGAAGCCGATACTTACCAAAATGAATTTAAAAAACATTATGGTTAAACTTAATCCCAAGGATTTTGTCCGGCCGCATCGTTCTTACATTATCCCGCTTGATCAAATTAAATCAGTTCGCGGTAAAACAGTGCATTTAGCATCTATTGATATTCCTATTGGCATAAAATATGAAGAAGATTTTTTAAAAGCATACACAAGAGGCTAATTCTCCTACACATTTTACCTGTTCTCCTACAAAATTTTACCGCATCCTTTAATAATAGGATTTTTGTTTCGTGATAAACAAAATTAAAATCCTCAAAACGCTTTTTTTAATTGGGTTTTTGTCTTTTACCGGCAAGGGTCAAATTAGTTTTAATAGTTTGGATAGCTTGTTATCTTACGCGGAACGTAACAGCACAACGATAAAAACCAATTCACAGCAAAGTTTAATGGCTAAGTGGACCAAAGTAGCCGCACTTGCAAACACCGTAAATTTTAAAAACCCTGTTTCGTTTTCGGCAACCGACAACTTAAAATTACCGGTAAATTTTCTTCCTGCCGAAGCTTTTGGTGGACCTCCGGGCACATTCAAACCTGTAACATTAGGACAGGAATATGTAAGTAATTTTAATTTCAATCCGCAGCTTGATATCATAAACCCTTATAACTGGGCAAAAATAAAAAGCGCTGAAGTAAGCAAAGAACTTACTGAAGTAAATAATTTATTAAATCAGAAAACGCTTTACGAAAACATCGCAGCCGCTTATTATAATTCAGTAGCGCTGCAAGAACAGATCACTCTAACCGAAAAAAGTTTATCGGCTTCAGATTCTATTCAAACTATTGTACAAAATAAATTCGTGCTGGGGCTTGTTCGTGAGCAAGACATAAATAACGCAATGGTAAATGCATTGAACGTTAAGGATAAATTAGTGCAATTAAAATCTTTATATCAACAGCAGATCAATACTTTAAAAATTTTATGTGATATCTCATCCGGGACTCAAATTACATTGCAAAATCAATCTAAACTTGAATTACAGGATGGGGATCAAAAATCAATTTCAACACTTAATAACCGTTACTCTGATCTGCAAAACCAATATGCAAAAAGCGAATTACGCGCTAACCGAATGGCGATGATGCCTGTATTATCAGCATTTTATTACAAGGGCTGGCAGCAAAACAGCAATACATCTTTTTTTGACAGTAAAAGCACATGGATACAATCGAATTACATTGGATTAAAAATTACAGTTCCATTTCCGCCCGATGTTTCAAAATTATCACAAAGCTACACCAGCAAAATCAATTTCAGAATTGCAAGTTTAAATAATACACATACAGTTTTGCAAAACGAATTGAATAACCGCAATCTTGAATTAGATTACGAAAAAGCATTTTCAACTTACTTAGTAAGTAAAAAAATAAAAGAACTAAAAAATAACAATTTTGAAAAAAGCATGAATCAATACAAGGAAGGGATATTATCAACTGATAATTTATTGATCGCTTTCAATGATCTTTTAAACAGTGAACTTAATCTTACCTCAGCTTTTTCATCAGTGCAGTTCACAAAATCAAAAATTTCAATAAATAATTCTTTAAAATGAAAAACATATATTTTATTTCTCTGTTTGTTTTACTACCTGTACTTTTTTCGTGCGGCAGAAAAACAAACGAAACAAAACCTTCAAGAAAAGACATAACCGAAACTGTATTTGCCTCAGGCACTTTAGAACCCGAAAATAAATATAATCTCATAGCTCAAAGCGAAGGTTATATCATCGCTCTAAAATTTAATAACAATGATGAAGTAAAAGCAGGACAAGTATTAGCCATTATCGATAATAAAACAAATTCTATCAATGCCATCAGTACCGAAAACCTTACAGGAATTGCAGCTCAGAATGCAAGCAGCGAAGGTCCAACTCTTAAACAAGCTCAGTCTAATTTACAATTACTCAAAGATAAATTTGAACAGGATTCGGTGCAGTTTTCGCGCTATCAGAAACTAATTCAAAGCAACAGCGTATCCAAACTCGAATTAGAAAATGTAAAATTAGCTTTTGAAAATTCAAAAATAAATTATTTAAATGCCGGACAAAATTTCAAACTGCTTAAACAACAAACCGAACAGCAGCTCATTCTGCAAAGATCCCAACGCGACGTAAACAGTGTATCGAATGATAACAATGAAGTAAAGGCTGTTTTAGAAGGTAAAATTTACAAAAAAGTAAAAGAAGTCGGGGATTATGTACATCGTGGTGATATTATTGCCATTATTGGAAATTCAGGAGATATGTATGCAAAACTTAGCATTGACGAAAATAATATTTCCAAAATAAAATTAGGACAAGAGGTCATCATTCAATTGAATGTGGATAAAGAAAAAACTTATAAAGCTGAACTTAGTGAGATCATTCCTTCGTTTGATGAGCCCACACAATCTTTTATTTGCAAAGCTAAATTTATTGAACCGATCACTTTCAACATTGAAGGAACACAATTGCAAGCTAATATCACTGTCGATAATAAAAAAAATGCTTTAGTTATTCCGAAATCTTTTTTAGGTTACGGCAACCTGGTTAAAACGAAAGATAAAGGTGACGTATTAATTAAATCGGGATTTGTTTCCGGCGATTGGGTTGAAGTTCTCGGCGGTTTAGATGAGAACACTGTTATTCTTAGCGAAAATGTAAAATGAAAAAAGGCGTCAATTTAGAAATAGCTTTAACGCACATTCTCTCACGTAAAAAGCAAACGTTAGTTGCCTCACTTGGTGTTACCGTTGGCATTACGGCGTTTGTATTTTTGAATTCACTTATTCTCGGCTTTAATCGTTTTTTTGATGGCTCCATTTTTAAATCGATGCCACATATGCGAATTTATAAAGATGATGAGATAAGTAAATCACTTGCTTCTAAAAAAGATTCCGCCTCTGTAAATGTGGTTATTAATCCCAAAATTCTAAATAAGACCAAAAACCTGATTAATCCGCAAGTGTTAGTTAACGAGATCAAACATCAGCCCGATGTTGTTGCGGCGGCTCAATGGGTGACCGTAAATTTATTTTATATCAGCGGCAAATCTCAGCTGAATGGCGTTGCTTCGGGCGCTAACATTCATGAAGCAGACGCTATGTTTGATATCACTTCTACAATGATTGAAGGTGATGTACAAAATTTAGAGAGTGTAACAAACGGAATTTTAATTGGTGTTGGCATTGCTGAAAAATTAAATATCCGTTTAAATGAGAATTTAACGGTGATATCATCTTTAGGCGCGAGTAAAGTAATGAAAGTGGTTGGTATTTTTAAAACAAGTAACTCCATCACTGATAAAACAAAATCTTATATGAATTTAGCAGCGGCGCAACAATTGCTACGCGAAGGTCCAAGTTATGTCACTGATATTTATGTTAACATCAAAGAACCTCAGAAAGTTACTGAATACAAACCATTATTCGAAAAAATTACCGGTTACAAAATTGAAGATTGGAAAGAAGCGAATGAAACATTTGTTGCAGCGGGTAAAACACGTTCGGTTATGATGCGTTCTATTTCGGCAGCAATATTATTAGTAGCGGCTTTCGGCATATATAATATTTTAAACATGACCATCATGCAAAAATTAAATGACATTGCTATTTTAAAAGCCACCGGTTTTTCGGGAAAAGATGTTGTAAAGATCTTTGTTGGTGAAGCTATGATCATGGGAACTTTCGGAACATGTATTGGTTTAGGGATTGCCACGATATTGGTAAACCTGGTGAGTCATGTTTATGTTGGCGGTGATATAGGATTTTTTCCGATCCGGTTTGAATCCAGTATAATGGCCCTCGGTGCTTTCGTTGGAATACTTGTTACAACTGCGGCAGGATTTATTCCTGCGCGTAATGCAGCTAAAGTTGACCCGGTTGAAATATTCAGGAAATAATGAAAGATAGTTTAGTTTTACAAACCAATAAAATAGGAAAGTATTTTTACGACCCCGTAAAATTTAAAGTACTTGATGATATTTCGTTTGATGTTAAGCATGGAGAATTTTTATCGCTCGTTGGAAAATCAGGCTGCGGAAAATCTACATTACTTTATATACTTTCCACAATGGATACAGCTTATGAAGGAGATCTGATCATTGACGGTGAAACATTAACCGGAAAAAAAACAGACCACCTGGCCCGGGTGAGAAACGAAAAAATTGGTTTTGTATTTCAATTCCATTATTTATTACCTGAATTCTCTTGTCTGAAAAATGTAATGATACCTGCTTTAAAATTGGGAAAATATTCTCATGAAGAAGTTGAACACCGTGCGTATCAAAAACTGGATATACTTGGTATAAAAGATGAAGCGCTTAAACCTGCTTCCAAACTTTCCGGCGGACAACAACAACGCGTTGCAATTGCGCGGGCTCTTATTAATGACCCAAAAATAATTATGGGCGATGAACCTACAGGAAATCTGGATAGTAAAAACACTCAAATAGTTTTCGAAATATTTAAACGTTTAACAGTTGAACAAAATCAAACGATAGTTGCTGTTACTCACGATAATGATTTTGCAAAAGCCTCCGATCGTACAATTGAAATGCTGGATGGTAAGATTGTGAATTTGAATAAGCAATGGGATTAAGTTCCTGTTACAAAAGATTGGTCTTAAAAAATAAATAATTCCCCGCCTTTATTTTCTATTTTTCCGGAAATTACACCATGCAAAAATAATTTAGCGCCTTTTTTTAAAACAAGGGTTTTTACACTTCCAAATAAACGCGCGGTTGTATTTTCATCCACAACCACTTTTTCAGCTTTAATTTTATTGAACTGACTATTTTCTTTGATCTTGATAACACCAATTGCCTCTTCGTCTATTATTCTTAAATTTTGCATGACACAATTTTAAACAAAAATCATAATTACTTAACCTGTTTTTAGTCTTTCTCATTCTTCTTTTTAAACAAAATAATTAACACCTGTTTAGTAACACAAAAGTATTTACATAATTCCTACTATGCTATAAAAATCGGTAAAACGGTATTTTCCTTATCTAAAAGCTTTATTTTCCAGCGAATTAACAGAATATTAACAGTTGATATGTGAATGCGGTTATTATACAATTTTAACACCTTATTAAATACAAATTGTTCATAGTGAAATCATATTCTTCCTTTTTTTGAGGCTTTAACTATTATTTTACGCTTTGGGCTATTGGGAAGGTGCTTTCACCGAATACCTTTCAAGTCTTTAATACTTACTTTCTATCTTTGAAAGTTTATTCTCATTTTATGGAAGAAATAAATCTTAAGTATGTTACGATTCGTTATAAAGAGCCGATTGTTTATATGACTTTTAAAGCGGGAGCAGAATTGGGTTTTCCGGAAATGAAAGAACTTGTAGCGTATGCAGAAAAATTAAGTGACAAAAAAAACTATGTGGTATTTTCAGATGTGCGCGAATATGTGGCGGTTACGGCTGAAGGAAAAAAATATTCGGCACAGAACAAAAATTCCCCCTTTCAGAAAGGAACAGCAGTGCTCGTAAAAAACAGTATATATAAACTGGCCGTTAATTTATTTTTAGGTATACAAGAACCTGAGTTTCCTTATAGTGTGTTTACCGAAGAACAAAAAGCAATTGACTGGCTTTTAAATTTACCTTTAGAAGACAAAATCACTTCACAATAAAAAATTCATTTATTTCCCGAAGGGATGCCTACGGCAAAAATAAACTCAATTGCGTATCACCGGCGCGGTAATTAAAATCTTTTACATTGAATTCGAATTTCTCCCGATAGTTATCGGGATCCTGTTTCATAAACCGTAAACGTGATAAAGAAAATAATTGGCGGATACTTTCTGCCATGTGGCCTTGTCCACGCATTCTCACTCCTATTCTACTATCATTTACATTACCGCCATGTGCATCACAAATTTGATTCCATACTTTATCAGCACGATCAGGAAAATTTTTCACTAACCAATCTTTAAACAGCGGACCAATTGCACCATTTAATCTAACAATAGTAAAACCTGCGCTTGTTGCTCCTGCTTTTGCGGCTAATTCCATTACATTGGGAATTTCGTGATTATTTATGCCGGGAATAATTGGCGCGATCATAACACCGCAGGGAATATTATTTTTTGATAAAGCTTCTAAAACTTTAAATCTGTTTTTATAGGTTGCCGTTCTTGGTTCTAATTTTTGACGAATACTTTCATCTGTTCCGGTAATTGAAACCATAACATGTGCCAAATTATCTTTTGCTAATTCGATCAGCACATCCAGATCGCGCAATATCAAAGCATTTTTTGTAATGAGTCCGACAGGATGTTTGTATTTTAAACACGTTTGTAAAACGCGTCTTGTAATTTCCAATTCTCTTTCTATGGGTTGGTAGCAATCGGTATTTCCGGAAAGCATAATAGGCATTGGCTTCCAGTTTTTATTACTGAATTGTTTTTCCAAAATTTCAATTGCGTTTTGTTTCACAATTATTTTTTGTTCAAAATCCAAACCCGCGCTATAACCCCAATACTCGTGCGTATTGCGGGCGTAACAATAAATGCAGCCATGTTCGCAACCCTGATAAGGATTTAAAGAGTACGCCGTGCCAATATCTTCACTATCCACTTTATTGATAATGGTTTTTGGATGCGTGTAAATAATTTCGGTTTTGTGATTTTGCAATAGTTCCTCATCCAGCACTTCCATAAATTCCTGTACGTACTGATAACGTGCAAATTTATTATGCGTATTTATTTGCGAACCGCGGCCTTTGAAATAGTTGTTATCCATTTTTGAATCCATTAATTATTCCTTAAATCCAATTTTTTTCATTGGGATTTTTGGTTTCTCGAGTAATTGCTTGAGTGCTTTGAAAACAATTTGAATCTCAGCCTCATTCTTGTTTATCTTTTCACCATGATTTAACAACTTCTTTTCAAGCTTTTCGAGCTTCATTAAAATTTCAGTGTTAGTTGAAAGAAATTCACGAATTTTTGTGAAAACTCTAATTATTTGAATATTTACCTGGATTGCAGTTTTGCTGTTTAAAACGCTCGATAGCATTGCTACTCCCTGTTCTGTAAATACAAATGGTAATTTTCTTAGTCCCATTTTTTCAGAATTGGAAGTCACAATTTGTGACTTCCAATTTTCAAGCTCAACCTTGGTAAGTTGGAACATGAAATCTTCAGGAAATCTATCGGCATTTCTTTTAACTGCCTGATTTAATATTTTTGTCAAAACTCCGTACAAGTCAGCTAAATCCCTATCCATCATCACCTTTTTCCCTCTTATCAAATAGATTTTACCTATTACTTTTTGTTCTATTAAATTTGTTTTCATGCTTAAATAAAAACAAAATTACGGCGCAACTTATTAATTGATGGCTACGAATTGTAGCAATGACATCATTTATTATAAAACTCGGTCCACATCGGAAATTTCAATATTATTTCTTTTCTGAGCAGATCCCTCAATTCTATTAGGCGGTTAAATGACTGGAAATGTGTTTTGGAATTAGCTCCCTTGCCTTCAAGAACGGTGAGTTTTTTAAGATTTTTATTTATGGTATCAGTTAGCGCATTTTCCATCATAATAACCGTATTAAGTGTTATTTCAGACAGATTTATTGAACAATCAAACGAATTTTTATCGTTAGAAATTATTTTTGTGCCGGTAAGCTGTTTTTTCTTTTTTATCATTACACTTTTCTAAAATTAAGTAATTTATCAAAATTATCAAATTAATAATAAAATTATCATTATGTAAATGATTATTACCTGACTTTTAAGGTGATGCATATTGGAACAAAAATTAAAATCGCGCGAATTACAAAAGGGCTTACCCAGGAGGAACTAGCCTCAAAGATAAATAAAACCCGTCCCCTTGTTTCGCACATAGAGCAAACAGGAAAAGCTAATATTTATACACTTAAAAAGATCTGCAGCGTTTTGAGTATTGATATTGATGAATTACATGAAGCCAATGAACCTAAAATAGGATATAACAAAGATGAAATAAAACGTCTAAAAGACGAAATATTACTTTTAAGAGAACTTGTTAATTCACAGAAAGAAATAATTACAGAGTTAAAAGAAAAATACAAGCGAAAAAAGCATTAAAACTATTCTATCAGGATCTTTCCCCGATTTACCGGTTCTTTATTCTGAATAATACTGTAATGATAAATTCCTTTTGACAAAATACCGGCATTAATTTCATTCTTGCCTTGCTTTATGTTTTGATGGTAAACTTCCTGTCCGATCGCATTTACAATTTTTATTTCTGCATTTTCGATATTAGCGTTCACAACAACGTTAAACTTTCCATTGTTTGGATTTGGAGCAATGAAAATATTTTTATCCCATTCTAATTCTTTAATACCTACACAAGGATTAACTGTTACGGTCACCGATGCTTGTCCTGAACATGCGGAAAAGCCCGTTCCAAACACACTATAAGTTGTTGTAACCGTAGGATTCACGGTTACAGAATTACTATTTGAATTTGTGCTCCATGTATAATTAATAGCACCCGAAACT
>DATMPR010000082.1:0-3106 GCA_035567575.1 Bacteroidia bacterium | reverse complement strand
GTCAAAGAAGGTTTTTTATCGGCTTTAGTGCGTATTCTGGCAACAAGTTTCCTGAATTGTTCTTTCGGCTCATCCATTTCTTCAATTTTAATCCATTTCAAATTTGCCAGTTCTTCCAGAAGCTTTCTTGCTTTGGGTTCTAATACCTGTATTTGATATGTTTTCATTATTCAATTATTTCTGCAAAGGTACGTAATTTATATCATTCAATCTTTTTTAACAAAAAATCCCTCTCGTTTCCGAAAGGGATTTATTATTATCTGAAAATTTTGGTCTTTTATTTTTCGTTGACTGTGCGTTTAATAGATACCTGGCTGCCTACGAGGGGGTCGGAGACGGTGAAGGTAATTATTTCGCCGAGGGTGTTTATCATTGTTTCTTCTGGCATCAGGAGTGTTCCTGTTGTTAAAAGAGTTTTTGTTTCTTCGACAACGGTTTCTTCTTTTTCTGTTGCTTTATTTTCTTCTGCTGCCTTTGTTTCTTCTTTTGCAGTTATGGGTTCTTTTGTTTCCTGAACTGTTTCTTTTGTTTCCTCAACTGGTTTATCTTCGGGCATTGCTAATGTGCATGGAAGTTTGCCGGGGCAGACAAGAACTGGTCTTGTACCTGTGTTTGTGATTACTGCATCTATTACTGCGTTGTGAATAGTTTTTGAGGATTCTTTTTTGATTTTTACTGTTTCGAGGACCTGATGTTGTGGGTTTATAGTTTTCTTTATTGTTCCGTAAACGAAACCGTTTTTCATTGCTTTATCATTGCGGAAAATGTTCTTTGCTACTTTTGCCATTACCATGTATCTTGTATAGAGGTCGTTGCAGGCTATGATTTTTGCATCTGTCTGGAGGTGGGCTTCTACTTCTGCATTTTTGTAGTTTGGTCCGAAAATTCCATCATTTGTTGATAGTGTTGTGAAATCTGCCTGAAAGGTTGTAATCATACCACCTGCCAGAAGTGCTGCATGATTATTTGTGATGAATAAAACTCCTGCGCTGAGACCAAGAGTACATTTTCCGGCATTTACTGCTGCTTTGCCCCAATGTTTGCTACCGGCTTCTATGGCTTTTGTTTTCCATTGTGATTCGGGAAAAGATTGTTCTATGAGGGAGTTTAAATCGGCGAAGGAACTGATAGAGGATACTACGTTTGTATCATATATATCTTTTATTTCAGCTATCTGTGCTGCACGTGTGAATTCATCGGGCATGTTGTTAACAGAGGTTACATCCGTAAGCATATCTGTACCCCATAGTACTGTCCAGATGGGATTTTTTAACAGGAAAGCGGGTTGGTTATCGGCGTAGTTTGCGACACCTATGCGGAGGATTGCGAAGAGTGTACTGAATGAGGCGCGAAATTTTGCTTTTGGGCGGGCTGTTGTTGTGAGTGGCATTTTGTTTTAATAATTAATTAACGAGGGCAAAACTACAAATGCATGGGGGGTGTATTGCAAATTTTTTTAAAGATTTATTTTTAAAAAAGTTTTCAGGCGAGGAGAATTATAATTATTTCTGCTAATTCGAGGAGGGTTTTGCGAACTTCTTTATCTGTGTAATCGGGAAAGGATTTCTTAATGACGGTAAGGCGAATGGAGATTTCGAGGGTGATTGTATAATCTTTGGGGATTGAAACAATAAGACCTGCTAATTTAAGGCGGCAGAGATCGGGAAATTTTTCTTTTATCATTAAATCCATTCCTTTGGAAACGGCAAGCATGACGTTATTTATTTCCTTTTCTGAACGCCCTTCATCTAACATTTTAACAATGCCATTTATTTGCCCAGCCATGTAGTTAAGGCGATTGCGGCATAGTTTTTTGTCTTTTTTTTGACTCATTTTGTTGTTGTTTCAGGGTTATTTTTTTGAAAGGAGGGGGTGTTTTACGTATAAAAGTGAAAAAAAATGAGTTGAGAAGGGAAAATTAAAGGATAAAAGTGAATTGGTGAAAGGTAAAATTATGGAATTAAAAGTAGAGTAGCACTATAATGGTTAAATAAAAAATGAATTGGGATGGAATGTAGGTTTAAATAAGGATTAAAAATCCACAACTCTAAGAACGAGATTACAAATCTCGACCAGCGTATTACCGAACATCCCGACCAGCTGGGGGGTTATATGTCACGTTTTGGTCTCACAAATTCACCCGTTGACTTTATCTCTTTAATCTCTTTTTTAGTTAGTTCAGGAATTGCTCCAAAGATTTTTCTTTCATTAATCCAATAAAGAATATTTTCAATGTCGAATTGATCCGTAGGTGCTTTATAATCAAATTTATTGAAGCTTAAATAATTACGTCTTAATTCAACTTTTTCGATAGAATACTTTATAAAAGTAAATCCAAATATACTATCATTATATTTAACATTTAATAAATCATCATATTTTATATCATTTGAAAAATATGTTTTTAAATTACCCTCATATTTTTTCAAATTGTAATTTTTAAATTTATCTTTCAAAATGTCATCAGTAAAAAGATGATTATTAAAATAAAACAAATCAAGACGATATGAAATATTTTTTAATCCTAAACTATTAAACTGTTTCAAATTTATATCATAGCCTTTAATATCATTATTAGTACCAAAAAAAATATAATTCATATCTGGTGTAAGAAATAATGGCATAATACTGTCTACTGGAATTGTTTGCAAAATCTCTCTTCTAGTCAAGTTATATAGAATTAATAATTTACTTGTTTTATAAAAAAGCATTTCTTTGCTATCTTCAGTAAAAATAATAGGGGATCTTAAAACATAATCATATTCTTTGATAGTACTATCAATTATGTTAGCTATTTTAATTTTTTTACTATTTGAGTCGGCAACTATTATTAATGGATACGTAATAAGTTTTTTTTCTAATCCGGTACCTATTGATTTAGATTCAAATGACTGCTTTATAAAGTCTTCAGCTTCTTTATTTTTGCTTTCCCCTAAATCTTTCATTATATATTCTGCATACCTAAATGCTTTGTTAGATTTTACTTTATCCAAATTAGTCCTTGCATAATTTAGACATTTAAATATTTTGTAATCATGGATTGTTGTCTCAGACAAATCTTTAGTTAGTTTATTTTCTTCTTCTAAATCCTTGCTTCTTTTTTCAG